>WFOA01000077.1 GCA_015488325.1 Acidimicrobiia bacterium
CTTCGAAGGCACCACCATCGAGCTGTACAAGCACGGGATCACCCGCCGCTACCTCAACCTCGACCACGACGGCGGCGCCTGGCGGTACGTCCATCCCCGCTTCGAGCCGGTTCCCCTCCCCGAGGCGGTCGACGACGTCTTCCGTGGTCTCGAAGCGATGGGGTATGACCGGACCACCGTCTACGACGAAGAGTTCATCCGCCGCAAACACGCCGAGCTGCGGGCGGCGGGATGGACGGTGATCTCCACCGCCGGGTACACCACCCACGACGACGATGTGGTCACTGCGGAGGAGTAACGTGTCCACCACGATGGACGTCGGGATCAGAGAACTGAAACAGCACCTGTCCGAATACGTGGAACGGGCCTCCCGCGGTGAACACGTTCGGATCACCCTGAGGGGCAGGCCGGTCGCCACCCTCGGACCGCTGCCCGGCGTCAACCGGATCGACGAAGGCGTGGCGGAAGGATGGATCACCCCGGGAACCGGTGAGCCTCCCGCCCCGGCGACGCCGGTCCCGGCGACACGGACCATCTCCGAAGTCCTCACCGAGGACCGGGGACGTTGAGTCTCTACGTCGACACCAGCGCTTTTCTCAAACGCTATGTCGCCGAAGACGACAGCGGCATCTACGTCGGCTACCTGGAGGCCGACCCCGACTGGATCACCGCCCGGCACACCGAGATCGAAGTCCGCCGCAACCTCGCCCGCCTCCTCCCCGCACCCGACCTGGGACGGGCCCAGGAGGCCTTCCGGCTCGACTGGCGACGCACCGACGTGGTCGAAGTGGACAAGACGCTGTGTGGCCTCGCCGCCGACATCGCCGAACTCACCGGGGCCCGCACCACCGACGCTCTCCACCTGGCGGCGGCGCAGCGGGTCGGAGGCGGGGCTCTGCCGTTCCTCACCGCCGACCTCGGTCAGGCCCAGGTAGCCCGCAACCTCGGCTGGGCGGTGCTGGGCGTGTAGCGGGCCCGCCCGGTTTCAGCGGGGCCGCCGCATCCGGGGCAGGTGTTCGGGCCGCAGCACCGCCTGGGGGTAGAGGCCGGGGGCGGTGTCGACGTAGACGACCCCTCCGGGCAGTTCATCGGCCGAGGCCATCCCGGAGAAGTCATCGATCCAGAACACCAACCGACCCGGCCTGACGGCGACGGCGGCGCCAACGGCGAATTCGAGACGACGCGCACGTCGCAGCCGCCCAGCCTCCGGCGACGTGACCCACCGTCGGTCGAACCCGGGGACGGCGGACACGCCCGGCCGTGGACGGCCGCCCGCACCCCAGCACCTGCGAAATCCTTACTCGGCGGGTTCAGGAAAAAGCCATCGCTGCCGATGACACCCCAGCGACAGGTCTCACGTACAGTGCGTAACTGCGGACTCAAAGCCCTCTGGATCGGCACCGTGGCCGCCGCTGCGGTCGTCACCGTCGCGGCGATCAGAAGTGGCGCCGCCGCATATCTCGAAACCGTCCGTCCCGTCAACGAAGGCGAATTCCTCGCCCGGGTCACCGAAGAGGCCGTCGACCTGTACCGGAACCTCGAAGCTGCCGGCACCGACGGAACCGTCGCCGTCCGCCAGATCCGCAACCGAACCGAAGCAGCCGCCGTCGGGATCGTCGACCACACCGGACGGTACCTCGCCGCCACCTCCCCCACCCTCGACCGGCTCGAAGAAGGCTTCGTGCTCTCCGAACTCCGAAGCGGACGGTTCGTCGCCGCCGCCCGCCAACTCCCCGACCCTCTCCTCGTCGACGGTGTCGCCGACACACCACCGGGAGGCGTCGTCTACGAGGCGGCCCGGCCCCTCGGCGACGGCCGAGCCCTCGTCATGCTGTTCGACCTCCCCGACCTGCGGCGCCACACCCTGCCTCCCGCCCGCACCAGCCGACGGGCGCTGCAGCTCCTCGCCCTCGGGCTGGTGTCGGGTGCCGTGACCGTCGCCGCCGTCGTCACCAGACTCCGGTCGGCCCGCTGCCAACGCGCCGCCATGCAGGAAGCCGACGACCTGCGGGAACATTCCGCCCGTCTCGAAACCCTCAACCGCCAACTCCGGCAGGCACAAGCCGAGACGATGCGGGCACTCACCGCCGCCGAAGAAGCCAACCGGGTCCGGACCGACTTCACCCTGATGATCACCCACGAACTCCGCACCCCCCTCACTTCGGTCGTCACCGGCGTCGAACTGCTCGCCAACGGTGACCTCCCGAACGCCGAACGGGACGAAATCCTCAGCTACGTCCTCGGTGACGCCCGCCGCCTCGACCGTCTCATCGGCCAGATGCTCACCGTCGCCAAAGTCGAAGCCCACGGATTCGACACGGCCAACACCGACCTCGACGCCCCCGCCCTCGTCCGTCGTCTCGTCGACAGCCACTCCCGGCTCACCGCCGCCGGCGACCCACCGGCCGTCTCCGTCACCACCGACCCGGACATGGTCTGCACCCTCGTCGGATCCCTCACCGACAACGCCTACATCCACGGGGCCACCCGCGTGTGGATCGAGACCTCCACCCGGCTCGGCGACCAGCCGATGTTCGTCGTCGGCGACATCAACGGACCCCGTCTGTTCGTCACCGTCGCCGACGACGGACCCGGCATCGACCCCGACTTCCTCCCCCGCGCCTTCGACAAGTTCTCCAAATCGGGGACCAGCCCCGGCACCGGGCTCGGGCTCTACCTGGTGCGGCTCATGGCCGAATCCCTCGGCGCCGGCATCGCCGTCACCACCGGACCCGACGGCACCCGGATCTCCGTCGCCCTCCCCCTCACCTACGCCGACGTCGAGGCGGCGTCATGAACCGGCTCTTCGTCGCCGCCTGCTGCCTCGTCGCCGCCTGCGTCCCGGCGTCCGGCGGCGCCGTCGCAGCCGACACCGTCGTGCTCGAAGAGTTCCGGATCACCGTCGGGTCCGACACCGTCACCGCCGGGCCGACCACCTGGACGGTCCGCAACGACGGAGACGACTACCACACCCTGGTGGTGGAAGACGCCACCGGCGACAGCCTCGCCGCCGTCGGCCCCCTCGCCCCCGGCCAGGCCGCCACCCTCACCGTCGACCTGCAACCCGGCCGCTACTACCTGACCTGCCGTCTCGTCGAAACCGAAGACGACGGGACCGTCGAAGACCACCTCGACGAAGGCATGTTGGCATCGGTGACCGTCCGCCCATGAACAGGGCCGCGCCGGGGACGGTCATCCACCGCAGCCGGCCGAACCGCCGGACCGGGAACCGTCTCCGCCGCCCGGCCGGAAGTCGAGGCGGTCGAGGGGGGTGAAGAGGATGCAGGCGATCTGGTCGTCCCGGCCGAGGACGATGTTGGAGAACGCCAACAGTTCACAGCCGGCGTAGCCGACGGCGGCGGCCACCAGCAGCGACACCCCGACGAACAGCATCATCGCCGGCGCATCCGCCCAGAAGCCGACCGCCCCGAGGACGGCCATCAGCAGATAGCCGTCGCCGCCCAACAGCCGCACCGGCGGGGTGTGCCGCCCCCGCAGCAGGAACACGCCGACCAGCACCGCCGGGTAGGCGAAGAGGCCGACGGCGGCGTCGGTCCAGGAAGCCGACCGGGCCCCCGCCCACAGGAACACGGCCGCCACCGCCAGACGGCTGACCGTCCCCACCGGGCCGATCCGCCGCCCGGTCCGCAAACGCTGCAACGTCATCGTTCACCTCCATCGGGTCGCTGCCCCACATCGTCGGGGCTTGTCCCGGGCGGCACATCGCCCGGACCGCCGAATCCGGCATCCACCGTTCGGGCGATGCGGGAGCCCGGCCCGTATGGTGAGATGAACCCATGTCCGAAGAGACGACGGCACCGCCCGACCGGGCCGACCTGCGGACGGTGGCCTGCGCCCCCCTCGGGGCCGGGACCCGCTGGGCGGCCGGCTGGCATGCCCTCTTCTACGGCACCCTCGCCCTGGGAGTGGCGCTGGCCCTCCCCGACGGGGAAGCCGCCCCCGGACAGTGGGCGATCGTGGCGGTCCTCGCCGTCTGGTACGGGGTGGGGGCGTGGCGTCTGCGTCCCACCACCCCGACGGTCTTCGCCGTCGTCTACGTCGGCGGACTCGTCGGGCTGTGGGCGGTGCTGGTGTGGCAACGAGGCGAATACACCGCCGTCGCCCCGTCGTTGTTCATCACCGCCTTCGGCTTCCTGCCGTGGACCGCCGCCCTCCCCGCCGCCTTCGCCGTCTCCGCAGGGACGGTCCTCCCCCAGATCCGGGCGGCCGGCGGCGTCGACGTCGGCCACGTCGTCACCGCCGGGCTGCTGTTCGGAGTGGCCGTAGCCGTCGCCCGCTCCTTCCAGACGATCGCCACCCAGAGCGAAGAACGGCGCCGCCTCCTCGAAGCGCTGCAGGCGGCCCGGGCCGAACTGGCCGACGCCGAACGGGAAACGGTCCGGCTCGCCGAACGGCAGCGTCTCGCCGCCGACATCCACGACACCCTCACCCAAGGGTTCGCCAGCATCGTCATGCTGCTGGAAGCGGCGTCGGCGTCCCTCCGCGAAGGCGAAACGGCACGGCATGTGCGCCTCGCCCTCGACACCGCCCGCGACAACCTGGCCGAAGCCCGACGGCTGGTCTGGTCGACACGTCCCGACATCCTCGCCGAAGGAGGCCTGGTGGCGGCGGTGCAACGAGCCGCCGCCCAGATGCGGGACCGTACCGGCCTGACGGTGACCGTCCAGGTAGAAGGGTCGGCCCGGAGGCTCCCCACCGACGTCGAAGTGGCGGTGCTGCGGGCAGCCCAAGAAGCCCTCGCCAACGTCGAACAGCACGCCGACGCCACCGCCGCCGACGTGACGCTCACCTTCGGTCCCGACCGGGTCGGCCTGCAGGTCGGCGACGACGGCCGAGGCTTCGACCCCGACCGGTCGGCGCCGCCCGGCGAAGACGGACGGGTCGGTCTGGTGGCGATGCGGGAACGGGTCGCCTCCGTCGGCGGGACGGTGCGTGTCGACTCGGTGGTCGGGGCGGGCACCACCGTCGTCGTGGAAATCCCCGTCGCCGCACCGGTGGCCGACACCCCCGAGGTGCCGACCCGATGATCCGGATCGTCATCGCCGACGACCATCCGGTGGTACGTGCCGGGCTGCGGGCACTGGTGGAAACCCAACCCGACCTGGAAGTCGTCGGGGAGGCCGCCGACGGAGCCGCCGCCGTGTCGGTGTGCGGACGGCGGGAACCCGACGTCGTGTTGATGGACCTGCGGATGCCCGACATGGACGGGGTGGAAGCCACCCGTCGGATCACCGCCCGCCACCCCGACACGGCGGTGCTGGTCCTCACCACCTACGACAGTGACGCCGACATCCTCCGGGCGGTGGAGGCGGGGGCCGCCGGATATCTGCTGAAAGACGCCGGCCGGGACGAACTGGTCGACGGCATCCGCCAGGCCGCCGCCGGGAAGACGGTGCTGGCCGCCGCCGTCGCCGGGCGGCTCGTCGACCGGATGCGGGGCCCGGCCCAGCCGGCCCTCACCCGGCGGGAAATCGACGTCTTGGAGCTGGTCGCCCGGGGCCACACCAACCGGGAAGTCGCCGACCGTCTCTCCATCTCCGAAGCCACCGTCAAAACCCACCTGCTGCACATCTACGCCAAGCTGGCGGTGGACGGCCGGACCGCCGCGGTCACCGCCGCGTTGGAGCGGGGGATCATCCGGCTCGACGGCCGCTAGCCGCCCAGCGGTCTGCGGAACCCCCGTGTCGGCCGTGTGAACGAAAACGCGGAACCCGCCGGCTCGTGCACACGGGGTGTCAGCCGGTGACGAGGCCGACCACCTCGGACACCGGATAGTCCACCACCGTCACCGTGTCGGGGACCGGCAACGTCAGCCACTGCCCCCCACCGACCCGCCACCGCACAAACCACGAAAACGACACCGACAACGGATACGCGGACAGAGACGGATGAC
>WFOA01000078.1 GCA_015488325.1 Acidimicrobiia bacterium
ACGTAAAGGTGGGGCCGAGCTCCGGGCGCTCTGGCAGGCGACCGGGCCCGGCCCCACCTTCACGTAGAGCCCCGGATCACGAGTTCGGGCTCCCACAGCCGCACCTCGCCGTCGGCGGGCCATTGTCCGTGGATGCCGGCGTAGAGGGCGTGGTAGGCCTCCCGGGCCATCCCGAAGGCATCCTGGACGACGGTGGTCAGCGGCGGGTCGACGACTTCACCGAAGGGGATGCCGTCGTATCCGGCGACGGCGACGTCTCGGGGGACGTCGAGGCCGAGGTCCTTGCAGGCCTTGAGGGCGCCCATCGCCATCATGTCGTTGAAGGCGACGATGGCATCGGTGTCGGGATGGCGGTCGAGGAGGGTGGCGGCTGCGACCTGACCACGGGGGATCGTCGGCCGGTCGGCGACCACGGGGGGCTCGGTGACGCCGGTGGCGGCGGCGATCGCCTCCCGCAGGGCCAGGTACCGGTCGTGGACCACGTCGGGGAACATCTCGTTCATGAGCAGACCGATCCGCCGCCTCCCCCGGGTGTGGAGGTGGCCGACGAGCTTGCGGGCCGCCTCCCATTCGTCCAGGGCGATGGAGATGACGTTGGGGATCCGGGCGGCACGGGTGATCATCACGACGGGCCCGCCGAACCGGCCGGCGAAGGCGGCGACGTCTTCGTCGGCGAGGATCGACGGGAAGACGGCGATCCCGTCGACGCCGAGGCTCACCAACGTCTCGAGGGTCCCCATGCCCCGGTCGTCTCGCCGGTCCAGCTCGGCGACCACCAGTGAGTACCCGTGTTCGCGCGCTGCTTCCTGCATGGCCGAGCAGGTGTCGGAGAAGAGCTGGTTGCGCATGTCGACGGAGGCGATCCCGAAGGTTCGGGACCGGCGGGTGACGAGGGCACGGGCCATACGATTGGGGCGGTAGCCGAGCTGTTCGATCGCCTGTTCGACTCGCCGACGGGTCTCGGGGGCGACGCTGGGATGGTTGGCGATCACCCTCGAGACGGTCTGCCGGGAGACCCCGGCGAGGTCCGCCACGTCGAGGATGGTGGGCCGGTCCGGTCCCCGCCGTCGGGCCATCGGGTTCCTCCTCGGTCGCGAAAAATTTCCTTCACGATCCACGACTGCGCGTGTGAACGTTCACTATAAGTTGTCGTGTGATCGTTCACATACGATCATCCGTCCCAGGACGGGAGAGATCGAGGAGGAGTGTCATGCCCAAGCGGACGATGCTGTTGATCGGGGCCTTCGCCCTCGTCGCGGCGGCGTGTGCCACCGACTCGCCCCAGGCGACATCGGCGACACCGGAGACGACCGTGGCGACGACGCAGCCCCCGGTGACCGTCACCGTCGAAGTGCCCACCGGCGGCGAGCTCGTCACCCTCACCGCCCGATGCAAGGCCGGAGCCACCGAGACGGGGCGGTGCAACAACCTGCTGAAGGCGGTCGCCGCCGCCAACCAGGCGTTGGAAGCGGCAGGTGACACCCGTCGGGTCGTCGTCGAGACGATCCAAGACAACGCCGACTGGGGCGACTACCGCACCGAGTTCGAACTGGCGTCGGACTCGGGCCAGGCCCCCGACATCATCGTCTCCGGCCACGAAGACATCGGGGCGTGGGCCCCGGCCGGACTGATCATCGACCTCACCGACATGATCGCCCAATACCCGGAATTCGACGACGTGATCCCGTCGCTGTGGTCGGCGGTCGAGTTCGAAGGGCGTCGCTGGGCCATCCCCCAAGACACCGAGGCCCGTCCCCTCTACTTCAACAAGACCCTCCTCGCCGAGCTCGGCTGGAGCCAAGAGGAGATCGACGGGCTCCCCGCCCGGATCGAATCGGGCGAGTTCACCTGGGAGGACATGATGGCCACCGCCAAAGAGGCGGTCGACGCCGGGATCGTCCCGCCCGGCAACGGCTTCTGGCACCGTCCCAAGAACGGACCGGACTTCCTGGCCTTCTACTACGGGGCCGGCGGCGAGATCGGAACCGGCACCACCCTCACCTTCGACGTCGACGCCGCCCGCCGCGTCTACCAGATGCTGGACGACGCCGTCGAGTCGCAGGTGCTGTCGTCGAGCCGCCTCGACGGCGACTGGACCGGCTGGCACACCGGCATCACCAGCGGACAGGTGCTCTTCTGGCTGGGCGGCACCTGGCAGTGGAGCGAATGGGCGACCCAGTACCTGGCCGAAGTCGGCGGCGAGGAATACCAGTTCGAGAACTGGGGTTTCGGCCTGCTCCCGGCGATGCCGGGAGGTGACGGTCCCCTCACCTTGAGTCATCCGCTCGCCTACATGGTGTCGAGCCAGTCGGAGAACCCCGACCTGGCGGTCCTGCTCATCGCCAAGGCGACCACGACCGAGCTCAACACCGAGTACGCGGTGGAGAGCGCCCACCTCGGCATCCTGCAGTCGCAGGCGGACTACGAGCCCTACACCTCGGCGAAGTTCCTCTCCGAGGCGTTGCCGCTGCTCGACTACACGACCTTCCTGCCCAACAGCCCGGCCTTCAGCGCCTGGTCGGAGGCGTACTACCTGGGGATCCAGGCGGTCGAATCCGGCGAGCTGGAACCCGACGAGGCCGTTGAAGTGGTCGTCGGACAGCTCCGCAACGAACTCGGGGACAGCATCGAGATCATCGGGGCCTAGGGTTCCTCCCATGGGGTCGGAGGATCGGGCTTCGGCCCGATCCTCCGACGGGAACCCACCGAGACGGGACGATCGGAGATGGTGGCGGAGACCAGAGGACGTCCACGGCGCCGGAGGAGGAGGCTCACCGCCTTCGGGTTCCTCGCTCCGGCGCTGGTGCTCGTCGTGGCCTTCTACCTCATCCCGGCGGTCCTCACCCTCGTGCTCAGCCTCACCGACCTGTCGAGCGCCAACTTCACCAAACCCTGGAACTTCATCGGCCTGGAGAACTATCGGAGGCTCTTCTCCGACGCCTTCTTTCCCAAGATCCTCCGCAACACGCTGTTCTACGTCTTCGTGACGCTCGGGTTGTTCAACGTGGGCCTCGCCCTCGTGCTGGCGTTGACGTCCACCGCGATCCCCCGGCGTGCCGGCTTCCTGTTCCGCATGCTGTGGCTGCTGCCCCGCATCACCCCGTCGGTGATCTACATCATGATGTGGGTGCGGATCGCCCAGCAGCCCCCCTTCGGGATCATCAACCAGCTCCTCGGCCCCTTAGGGGTCGAAGGCAAGAACTGGCTGTTCGAGACGCCGTGGCTCTTCGTCATCCTCACCAACGGGTTCGTCGGGGCGTCGTTCGGGATGATCATCTTCACCTCCGCCCTCGAGGCGATCCCCCGGGACGTCCTCACCGCCGCCCGGGTCGACGGGGCGTCCCGCTGGCGGCTCATCCGGGACATGCAGATCCCCCTCATCAAATGGCCGCTCCTGTTCGTGGCCACCTACCAGACGATGTCGCTGCTCACCTCCTTCGAGTACATTCTCCTGCTCACCGAAGGGGGACCGGGCCTGTTCACCACCGAAGTGTGGGCCCTCACCTCCTACAAGCGTGCCCTCGGGACCTACTTCGGGAACAACCAGTGGGGATACGGCGCCGCCTGGGGGTTCGTGCTCGTCGTCATCGGGTTCGTCTTCTCCCTCATCTACGTGCGGATCTTCCGCTTCAACCAGCTCGTCAGGGAGCCGTTGATCGAATGAGCGTCGCCGTTGGGGACCTCCGCCGCCGGCGTCGCCGGGCCATCCTCGGTGGGTGGCTCGGGTACGGGCTGTTGGGGGTGTCGGTCCTTCCCATCCTGGTGGGGTACGCCTGGCTGGGTATCGCCTCGTTCTCCCGCCGCACGCAAGGCCTGATCCCCACCACCATCGACGGCCGGGCCGGGGGCTGGACCCTGGACAACTGGAGCTTCCTGTTCGACGGATCCGTCTACCGGGCCACCGTCAACTCCCTGCTCATGGCCCTCGGCATGGTGGTGGGTGTCGGGTTCGTCTCCACCCTGGGCGGGTACGCCATCTCCCGGATCCGCTTCCCGGGCCGCAAAGGGGTGCTCTCGATGACGCTGCTGCTCAACGCCTTCAGGGCCGACATGCTGCTCATCGCCATCTTCTTCGTGCTCCGGGAGCTGGGGACCATTCCCGGCCTGGGACGCTTCATCGGGTTCGACACGGTCGGAGGGGTGGCCCTGGTGATGGTCAGCCTCGAGCTCCCCCTGGGGCTGTGGCTGATGAAGGGCTTTTTCGACTCGGTGTCCTGGGACATGGAACGGGCCGCCCTCATCGACGGCGCCTCCCGGTTCCGGGCTTGGTGGGAGATCGTCCTCCCGCAGGTGACGCCGGGGCTGGCGGCCCTGTCGGTCTTCACCTTCATCTCGGGTTGGAACGCCTACCTGATCCCCTTCACCTACACCGTCGGCACCGGCGTGTCGAACCTGCCCGTCTACCTCAACGAGCTCATCGGCGAGACAGCCCCGACGAACTGGAACCAGGTGGCGGCGGTGGGGCTGTTCCAGCTCCTCCCCATCTTGGCCTTCTACCTGGTGATGCAGGAGAAGCTGCTGAACATCTACAGCGGCGGGACGAAGGGCGGCACGTGAACGGGAGACGACACGGTGGAGATTGAGCTGCGAGGGGTCACGAAGAGGTGGGGAGAGGCAGTGGCGGTGGAACGCCTCGACCTCGACATCGCCGACGGCGAGTTCGTCGCGTTCCTCGGTCCGTCGGGATGCGGGAAGACGACCACCCTGATGATGATCGCAGGGATCTACCAGCCGACCTCGGGCGAGATCGTCTTCGACGGGGAGGTCGTCAACGACCTCGCACCTCGGGACCGTCGGGTCGGGATGGTGTTTCAGAGCTACGCCCTGTATCCGCACATGACGGTCGCCGAGAACATCTCCTACTCCCTGAAACTGCAACGGGTGGACAAGGCGACCCGGCGGCGACGGGCCCAGGAGATCGCCGACCTGATGGGCATCGGCCACCTCCTCGACCGCCGCCCCGCCGAACTGTCGGGCGGCCAGCAGCAACGGGTCGCGGTGGGTCGTGCCTTGGTGAAGGAACCCAACGTGCTCCTCTTCGACGAGCCCCTCTCCAACCTCGACGCCCGACTCCGGCTCACCATGCGCTCGGAGATCAAGAGGATGCAGACCGAGTTGGGTATCACCTCCATCTACGTCACCCACGACCAGGTGGAGGCGACGACGATGGCCGACCGGATCGCCGTCATGCGGGAAGGGCGGCTGGAGGCGTACGCCACCCCCGACGAGCTGTACCAGCGACCGAAGACCCGGTTCGTCGCCGGGTTCGTCGGCAACCCCCCGATGAACCTGTTCGACGCCGAGGTCCTCCAACGAGACGGACAGTACGTCGCCCACGCCCTCGGGATCGAGATCGTCGTCCCCGCCGAACGGGGCCGACACGCCGCCGGACGGGGGACGGTGACGATGGGGGTCCGCCCCGAACACGTCCTCCCCGGTACGGGCCGCCACCGGGGCGAGGTCGTGATCGTGGAGCCGCTGGGGCGAGAAGACCTGATCGACATCGACGTCGGTGCGGGGGTGCTGCGGGCCCTCGCCGACAAGACCCTGGGGCTGCGGCCCGGAGACGTCGTCGCCTTCGACGTCGACACGTCGGAGGTCCAGTTCTTCGCCTCGGAGACGGAGCGGTCACTGCTGTGGGATTGAGAGGAACCTTGGAGATCCGGAGATGACCACCGAGGACGGCGCCACCGGGTGCGAAGTGATCGCGTTCGCCCATCGGGGAGCGCGGTCCCAGGCACCGGAGAACACGATCGAAGCGTTCCTGTTGGCGTTGGAGCTCGGAGCGACCGGACTCGAGTCCGACGTCTGGCTCACCGCCGACGGCGTCGCCGTCCTCGACCACGACGGGCAGGTGGGGCCGCGTCGGATGCCGATCGGCACCCTCGAGCATCGGGACCTCCCCGGCGCGATCCCGACCCTCGGGGACCTCTATGCAGCATGTGGGACCGACTTCGAGCTCTCCCTCGACCTGAAGGACCACCGGGCGATCGCCGAGGTGGTCGCCGTGGCGGAGACCCACGGCGCGGTCGAACGTCTCTGGGTCGTCCACGAGCTGGTCGACGTGCTGGCCGAATGGCGACACAGGTGGCCCGGTCTCCGGCTGGTGCACACCACCAGCGTCGGGGCGATGGTGGAGGGGCCCTCCGAACACGCTTCCAAGCTGGGTGAGGTCGGGGTGGAGGCCGTGAACCTCCGGTCCGACGAATGGAGCCCCGAGTTGGTGGCCCTGTTCCACTCCCGGGGACGGCTCTGCTTCGCCTGGGACGCCCAGGATTCGGAGACGATGCACGCGCTGCTCCAGATGGGAGTCGACGCCCTGTACAGCGACCACGTCGGTGAGCTGGTCCGGGCGGTCGCCGCCGGACCCTGACGGCGCAGGGGCCTTCCGTCCCTCCCCGGGGGCTGTCCGGGTGCGCTATGTATGGGGCATGAGGAGATACGCCGATCGTGTCCAGGCGGGGCGGGTCCTCGCCCGGGAGATGGCAGCCGGCCCGTTCGCCGAACCGGTCGTTCTGGGCCTGCCCCGTGGCGGCGTGGTCGTGGCGGCCGAAGTCGCCACCGCCCTCGCCGCCCCCCTCGACGTGCTGGTGGTACGCAAACTCGGCGTTCCCTGGCACCCCGAGCTGGGGATGGGCGCCATCGCCGAACGGGGCGTCGTGCTCCTCAACGACGAAGTGGTTCGGGCCACGGGTGTGAGCGCCGCCGACATCGAACGTGTCCGTCGTCGGGAAGAAGCCGAGCTGCGTCGACGGGCCGAGACCTACCGGCAGGGCCGCCCTCCCCGCGACCTCGCCGGAGCCACGGCGATCCTGGTGGACGACGGGTTGGCGACCGGTTTCACCGCCCGGGCCGCCATCGAGTCGGCCCGGCG
Organism: Acidimicrobiia bacterium; assembly: GCA_015488325.1. Lineage (GTDB taxonomy): Bacteria > Actinomycetota > Acidimicrobiia > Spongiisociales > ZC4RG35 > S012-128. The sequence goes on from WFOA01000078.1 coordinate 6,875, forward strand.
GGGCGGGGCGGAGCGGGTCGTGCTCGCCGTCCCCGTCGGTGCCGCCGACACCGTCCGGGAGCTCCGTCGGATGGCCGACGAGGTCGTGTGCCCGCTCACCCCCAGGGACTTCGTCGCCGTCGGTGTCTGGTACGACGACTTCCGCCAAGTCGGGGACGGAGAGGTCGTCGAGCTGCTGCGGCGGTCCGCCGACAGCCTGTCAGGAGGGTCGTGACCGCTCGGGGAAGGCATCGGCCCGTCGAGGCGGGTTCCGTTCGATCCGGGTAGCGTCGTGGCCGCAACCGAACGACGGAGGAGACGATGCCTCAGCTCGAAGAGTTCTGCACCATCCGCGTCTCGATGACGCCCCGCCTGCTGGGCCAGATGCCCGGAGGCACCAGGATCGACTTCCCCTTCGAAGGGACGGCGACCAGTCCCCACTGGGAGGGTGAGCGCCCGGTACGGGGTGTCGACTACGTGACGGTGCGGTCCGACGGCAACATGGACCTCGACATCCACGCCACCATCGGGGAGAAACGCGAGACCGTCGCCTATCGGGGCACCGGCGTGTCGATCGTCAAGTCGAAGACGGAAGCGATGCCGCAGGAGCTCATCACGTTCCAGACCGGCAACGAAGAGCTCGCCTGGCTCAACGAGGTGGTCGGTGTCGGCCTGGGTTCGGGTGAAGGAGCCGACCTCTCCCTCACCATCTACGTCGTACGCCCCTGACCTCCGGTCAGACGCCGAGGAGCCACAGGGCGATCCCGGCCAGGTATCCGAGCATCGCCCCTCCGAGGGTGGCCACACCTCGGCGGGGGGCAGCCAGGGTCCCCGGCTCCGTTGGGACCATCCCCGTTCCAGGGCGATGTCGTATGCGGCCGTGACGCCGGCCCAACCCAACACGAACAGCGTGGTCGTTGCCTCCGAACGTCTCTCGCCTCCCCGACAGCACGGGCCGGTGACGTTCCGCCGTCGGGCGGGGGTCCCCCGGCGTGCCCGGCCGGTCCTTTCGGCCGGTACGATTCGCCGACGCGACGCCGGAAGGAGGGGTGTGGCGGCGAGGCCTTCGCGGTTTCTCGACATGCCGAAGGTGGAGCTCCACCTGCACCTGGAGGGTGCGGTCCCTCCGGCGGCGATGCTCGAAGCGATACGTCGGCACGGCGACGACGAGGTCGACGCCCGGGTGCTGGCCGACCGGTACGTGTTTCGGGACTTCGCCGACTTCGTCGACACCTGGGTGTGGAAGAACCGGTACCTCGACTCGTTGGCGACGATCGAATACGTGGCCGAGGCCGTCGCCGCCGAGCTCGTCGCCCACCGGGTCGTCTACGCCGAGGCGTTCTTCTCCCCGACCGACTTCGCCGAACACGGGCTCGCACCCCAAGAGCTGGCCCTCGCCTGGCGTCGCGGCCTCGATCGGGTGCCGGGATCCGACGTGGCGCTCATCGTCGATCTCGTGCGGGACACCGGACCCGACCGGGTCGCCCGCACTTTCGATCAGGTCCGGGAGGTGGCGGAGGAGGCCCGGATCGTCGGTGTGGGCATCGGCGGCACCGAAGACCGGTTCCCGCCGGCTCTGTTCCAGCCGGTGTACCGGAGGGCCCGTTCGGCCGGATTCCACCTCACCGCCCATGCCGGGGAGACGGCCGGTCCCCCGTCGGTGTGGAGCGCTCTCCGGGACCTCGGGGTGGAGCGGATCGGTCACGGCGTACGGGCGGTGGAAGACCCCGACCTGGTGCGCTTCCTGGCCGACACCCGGGTTCCTCTCGAAGTCTGCCCGACCTCGAACCTCCGCACCGGGGTGGTGTCCCACCTGGACCGACATCCCGTCTGGGAGCTGATCGCCGCCGGCTGTGCGGTCACCGTCAACACCGACGATCCCGCCATGTTCGGCTGCACCCTCGACGGCGAATACGAACTCCTGGCTTGCCGTCTCGACGACGGGGCGATCCGGGAGGTGGCGGGCGCGGCGATCGAGGCCTCCTGGGCGGCGGAGCCTCGACGGGTCGAACTCCGCCGGCTCCTCGAAACGTAGTGGAAGAGCCGGGGTTGCTAGCCTCGGCGTCGGCGGATTCGAGATGGGAGGGACGATGCGAATGCGAACGGTGGTAGTCCTGGCACTGGCGGTCGGTTTGGTCGCCGCCGCCTGCGCTGCGGGCGAAGAGACGGCGACGACGCCCGCGGCCGGTGCCGAGGCGTGCACGCCGGAGAGCCTCCAGACCGTCGAACCCGGCGTGCTCACCATCGCCACCGGGGAGCCGGCCTTCCCGCCCTGGGTCGAAGACGACGATCCGGCCTCCAAGCGCGGATTCGAAGCGGCAGTCGCCTACGCCGTGGCAGGGAAGCTCGGCTACTCGGACGACCAGGTCAAATGGATCCGCACCGGCTTCGACGAGGTGATCGCCCCGGGTCCCAAGGACTTCGACTTCAACATCCAGCAGTACTCGATCACCGCCGAACGGGACGAAGTCGTGGACTTCAGCGTCCCCTACTACATCACGACCGAGGCGTTGGTGGCGTTCGCCGACTCGCCGGTCGTCCAGGCGGAGACCTTCGGCGACCTCAAGGGCTACAAGCTGGGGGCGGCCATCGGGACCACCAGCCTCGACTTCATCGAAGAGGTCATCCAACCCGATGAACCGGCGGCCGTCTACGACACCACCGCCGACGCCAAGGCGGCCCTCGACGCCGGTCAGGTCGATGCCCTCGTCTTCGACCTCCCCACCGCCTACTACATCACGGCCGTGGAGATCCCCGAGGCCACCATCGTCGGCCAGCTCGAAGCGCCTCCCGGGAAGTCCGATCAGCTCGGGTTGCTCATGGCCGAGGGCAGTCCCCTCAAGGCCTGCATCGACGACGCCCTCGAGGAGCTGAGGGCGGACGGCACCCTCGCGCGCCTGGCCGACGAATGGTTGACCCTCGGCGGTCAGATCAAGACGCTCACCCCTTGACCGGATCCGTCGAGTGACGCGAGCGTCGCGTATCGGACGCCGGGGACCCGGACTGTTCCGGCCCCGGCGTCCAGGGCGGGAAGAGGGGGCACGAGCCGCCCTGGTGGCGTTCGTGTCCACGGTCGTCTTCCTGGTCGTCGTCGGCTGGCTGATCCTCACCTCGGAGGCGTGGCCCGCCGTCCAACGTCAGTTCTTTTCGTGGGAGCACCTGGTGGCGAGCTGGCCGGCCGTCGTGGGTGGGTTCTGGCTCGACATGAAGATGTTCCTGGTCGCTGAAGTGTTGATCCTCGCCATCGCCCTCGTGGTGGCGATGATCCGGTCCCTCCGCGGGCCGGCGTTCTTTCCACTCCGGGCGTTGGCGGTGGCCTACATCGATTTCATCCGCGGAGTGCCGATCATCCTCCTCATCCTGCTGTTCGGGTTCGGCGTGCCCGCCCTCCAGCTCCCCGGCGTCCCCAACAGCCCGCTGTTCTGGGGTCTCGCCGCCCTGGTGGTGAGCTACAGCGCCTACACGGCCGAGGTGTACCGGGCGGGGATCGAGTCGGTCCACGAGAGTCAGCGGATGTCGGCACGTTCGCTGGGGCTCACCCAGATGCAGACGATCCGATACGTGCTCGTCCCCCAGGCGGTCCGCAACGTCGTCCCCGCCCTCTTGAACGGGCTCATCTCCCTGCAGAAGGACGTGGCGCTGGTGTTCGTCCTCGGGATCCGCGAAGGGGTGCGGGAAGCCCAGATCTACACGGCCCGGACCTTCAACTACACCCCCTACATCGCCGCCACCATCCTCTTCCTCCTCGTGAGCATCCCGGTGGCCCGCTTCACGGACTGGTACACGGAGCGGGACCGCCGCCGCAAGCAGGCGGTGGGAACGTGACGGTCCCGAAGCTCGAACTGCGGGGGGTCTACAAGGCCTTCGACGGGACCCCGGTGTTGCAGGGCATCGACCTGGTGGTGGGGGCGCACGACGTGGTCTGTCTCATCGGGGCGTCGGGCTCGGGCAAGTCCACCCTCCTGAAATGTGTGAATCTCCTCGTCCCCATCGACGCCGGAGAGATCCTCTTCGACGGGGTCGACATCGCTGCACCCGGTGTCAACCCCAACGAGGTGAGGGAGCGGATGGGGATCGTGTTCCAGCGTTTCAACCTGTTCCCCCACATGACGGTCCTCGACAACATCACCCTCGCGCCCCGCAAGGTCCACGGTGTCTCCCGGGACGATGCGGAGACGCAGGCCCGTGCGCTCCTGGATCGTTTCGGTCTGGGCGACAAGGCCGACGAATACCCCGACCGGCTGTCGGGGGGCCAGCAGCAGCGGGTGGCGATCATCCGGTCCCTCGCTACCGAACCCGAGCTCATGCTGTTGGACGAGGTGACGTCGGCGCTCGACCCGGAACTCATCGCCGAGGTACTGGACGTGATCAGGGACCTCAAGTCGGCGGGCATGACGATGATCGTCGCTACCCACGAGATGGGCTTCGCCCGGGACGTCGCCGACCGGGTCTGTTTCCTCGACGGAGGGGTGATCTTGGAACAGGGTCCGCCCGAGGAGATCTTCGCTCGTCCCCGCCGGGAGCGGACCCGACAGTTCCTGCAGCGGATCGTCGAAGCGGGACGGCTCTGACTCCCGACGTCTCCGCTTGGGGGCCGTCGTCGTCGACCGTCCGGTCCGGTCGTCGAGACGGGGTCGGTCAGGTCACCGAACGGAAGTCGGCGGGCCGCTTCTCCAAGAACGCCTTCATCCCTTCGAGGTGGGCGGGGGCTGCGCCCAGCTCCGCCTGGGCGAACCGCTCGGCGGCGAGGGCAGCGGTGAGGTCCGAGGCCGAAGCCTGGTGGAGGAGACGCCGGGTGGCGGCGTAGGCGGGTGGATGGCCGTTCGCCAGCTCCGAAGCCCATTCCACCGCCTCGGCGACGACTCGGCCTGCCGGTACCACCCGGTGGGCCAGCCCCAGCTCGGCGGCTTCGGCGGCCCCGAGGCGGCGGTTCGTGAAGGTGAACTCGATCGCCCGGGACAGCCCGAGATGCCGGGGGAGGAACCACGTCGATCCTGTGTCGGGGACCAGGGCGAGGCCGATGAACGCGGGGAGGAAGAACGACTCGTCTGCCATCACCCGCAGGTCACATGCCAGGGCGATGCCCATCCCCGCCCCGGCCGCGACGCCGTTCACGGCGGCGATCGTCGGGACCTCCACGTCCACCAACGCCTCCACGATCGGGTTGAAACGCCGGTCGATCACCGGGCCGAGGTCGGGTCCGCCGGCCTCGTACTCACCCATCAGGTCCGACAGGTCGGCGCCGGAGCAGAAGGCCTTCCCGGCACCGGTGATCACCGCCGCCCGGGCTTCGTCGGCTGCCCGTCCCAGCCCGGCGACGAGCTCGTCGCAGAGCTGTTGGGAGATGGCGTTGTACCGGTCGGGGCGGTCGAGGGTGAGGACGGCGACGTCGCCGTCGAGGCGGTAGGTCACGGCCATCACGGAACTCCTCGTCTCGGGCTCATCAGCCTACGAGAGCAGGAGCTCGTTCGCCGGGTATCGTGACCCCATGGTGGACGCGTTTCGTGCCGAGGTGCGGGCCTTCCTCGAAGCAGAGTGGGATCCCGACCGGTACCCCGAGGAGCGGGGACCCCTCGCCGGGGGCGACACGGTGGGTTCGTGGCACCGTCGCCTTCAGGAGGCACGCCTGGTCGCCCCCCACTATCCCGAAGCGTACGGGGGGCGGGGGCTGGGGATGGCCGAACGGCTCGTCGTCACCGAAGAGCTGGTGCGGGTGGGTGCTCCCGGTCCCGGCAACGTCATCGGGATCGGCTGGGCCGGCCCGGCGATCCTCGCCCACGGCACCGACGACCAGAAACGGCGGTTCCTGGAGCCGACGCTGTGGGGGGACGTGATCTGGTGTCAGCTCTTCAGCGAACCCGACGCCGGTTCGGACCTGGCGGGCCTGCGGACCCGGGCCGAGCGTGACGGGGAACGGTGGATCGTGAACGGCCAGAAGATCTGGAGTTCGGGGGCCGCCGAGGCCGACCGGGGCATCCTGATCGCCCGTACCGATCCCGACGTCCCCAAACATCGAGGGCTCACGTTCTTCCTCATCGACATGCACCAGCCCGGGATCGAGGTCCGTCCGATCCGCCAGATGACCGGGGAGTCCCACTTCAACGAGGTCTTCTTCACCGACGCCGTCGTGTCCGACGACGACCGGGTCGGTGAGGTGAATGAGGGATGGCGGGTGGTGGTCACCACGCTGATGCAGGAGCGGATCAATCTCTCCGCAGGCAGAGGCCTCCTCTGGGGCGGCGGCAGGAGCTTCGAGGAGTTCTGGGAGTGGGCGCGGGCGGCTGCGCCCCGCGACCGGGTCGAACGAGACCGGTGGGCGGAGTTGTACGTCCGCCACCGTGTGATCGAGCTGATGAGGACCCGGGTGGTCGCCGGGCTGGCGGCAGGTGGCTCCCCCGGACCGGAGGCTGCGGTTCTCAAGCTGCTCACCGACTCCTTCGGCCAGGACACCTACGAGGCGGTCGTCGACCGTCTGGGTCCGACGGGGATGCTCGGACCCGGAGACGTCGACGACGACGTGGCGGGCTGGCAGCTCGGGTTCCTGTTCAGCCAGGCCCTCACCATCGGCGGGGGTACCACCAACATCCAGAAGAACATCCTGGGTGAACGGGCCCTGGGGTTGCCGGGGGACATTCGGGTGGACACGGGGCCTCCCCGGGCCTCGACGTCGGCGTGACGGGTGACGACGCCGGGGGTCACGATGGCCCGTGACCGCTGCTCGTTCTGTGACAAGCCCCGGGTCGAAGTCGACCATCTGGTCGGCGGACCCCGCGGGGTGTCGATCTGTGCGGAGTGTGTGGGGATCGCCTACGAGGTGGTGCGGGCGTCACGGAGGCCCGCGTCGACGGACCGGGTCCTCACCGGTATCGGGATGCTGGTCACCAACGACCGGCGGCGTCCGGGTCGGCTCGGCGTCGTGGAGGAGGCGGCGGTGGCGATCAGGGTGGGCAAGGTCACCTGGGTGGGGGAGGAACGTCGGATCCCCTCCCGGTACCGGGCGCTCCCCGAGGTGCCGTGTGGCGGCCGGATGGTGATCCCCGGGTTCGTGGATGCCGCCACCCATCTGACCGGCTCCGGGGTCGACGGCAGGCCCCAACCCGAGGTGGCGGCTGCGGAGACCACCGACCGTGCCGCCCGTTCCCTCGCCCGGGGCACCACGACCATCGACATCGCCGCCGGCGGCAGTGGGGATCCGATCACCGACACGTCGCTGCTGGCGGTGGCGAGGGTGGTGGGGGAGCGGATGCCCTGTCGGGTGGACGTCACCTGGCGGACGGCCTCAACGTGTGCGACCACCGCCGTGACGGCGGGGATGGTGGAGACCGCTGCCAGGCTCGCGTCCCAGGTGGAGATCCCGGCGCCGGTCCCGCCTGGCGTCCTGTCGACGATGCGGCGAGCCCGTCTGCGGATCAGGTTGGTGGAGCCGCCGCCGGGGTCGCTCTCGGAGGGCGTGGAGGTCGACGCCGTGGGCCGGCTCGCCGCGCCGAGCGAGGACGACCTGGCCGCCCTCGCCGGATCCGACGTCCCGGTGATCCTCACCGTCGCAGACCTGCTGGCCGGACGCCCCTGGCCGGGTCGCCAGGTCCTCGACGCCGGCGTGGCGCTCGCCGTGGCGACCGGGTCGGATCCCGAAGGGACGGAGGTGGCAGGTCTGGGACTGGGGGTGGCGTTGGCGGTGGCCTTCGGGGGACTCACCGCCGAGGAGGCGTTGTGGGCCGTCACCAGGGGTGGGGCGTTGGCGTTGGGCGCTCCGGAGCTCGGATGGATCGGTCCCGGGGCGGCAGGTGACCTGGTCGTGGCCGACGCCGCCGAACCGGCGGATCTGGTCGGCCGGCCCGACGGGGACACCGTCTTCCGGGTGGTGGCCGGCGGGGAGCTGATCCCCGTTTGACACGGTTTTTCGGGTGTGTTCGGTTACCGTTGGATGCCGGATGGGCCCAGGGGGGACGTCCGACACCCAGAGAGGGAGGACCGATGAACAAGACCGAGATGGCGCAGAAGCTCGCCAAGAAGACGGACCTCACCGTCGCCAAGGCCTCCGAGGTGATCGACGCGATCTTCTCGACGAAGCCGGGTGAGGGCATCATCGCCGTCGAGCTCGACGCCGGTCGCAAGGTGTCGATCGCCGGATTCGGCACGTTCGCCACGAAGAGCCGCGCTGCTCGCAAGGGTCGGAACCCGGCGACCGGCGAGACGATCGACATCCCGGCCCGCAAGTACGCCAAGTTCACGCCGGCGAAGGGTCTGAGAGAACGCGTCGAGCAGTGACATCGATCGAGTCGTGCAGAACGTGGGGCCCTTCGAAGGGTCCCACGTTCCGTTTACCCTGGGCGGTGTGACCCGCCCGATCTTCGACGAGCCGCCCCCGTACGCCATCGCCCACCGGGGGAGCCGGGTGCTGTGGCCCGAGAACACCCTCACCGCGTTCCGCGGCGCGGTGGAGCTGGGGTTCCGGTGGCTGGAGACGGACCTTCATCAGACCCGTGACGGGACGATCGTCTGCATCCACGACGACACCGTCGACCGCACCACGGACGGCACCGGCAGGGTTGCCGACTTGACCCTCGCCGAGGTGAAGGCCCTCGACGCCGGATACCGGTTCCGCCGGGACCACGACCATCCTTTCCGAGGTCGGGGGGTTCGGGTGCCCACCCTGGAGGAGGTGGTGTCGGAGTTCTCCGACGTGAAGCTCGTCGTCGACCTGAAACAGGACGGGATGGAGCGGGGTCTCGCCGACCTGATCACCCGGTTCGACCTGTGGGACCGGCTCATCGTGGGGAGTTTCAGCGGCGAGCGGTTGGCACGGTTCCGTCGGGAGACCGACGGCCGGGTGGCGACGTCGACCGGCCCGAAGGAGACGTTCCGGGTGTGGCTGCGTTCGTGGATCGGGACGCCGCTGCACGTCGCCGACGCCCTCCAGGTCCCCCGGTTCTATTGGGGTCTCCCGGTGGTGACGAAGCGGACCGTGGCGGCGGCGCATCGGGCGGGGATGCAGGTCCACGTATGGACGGTGAACGAACCCGACGTGATGGGCGAGCTGTTGGATTGGGGGGTGGACGGGCTCATCACCGATCGTCCGGACCTGTTGAAGACGGTGCTGGAAGGCCGGGGGATCTGGCAGGGCGCCTGATCCGCTGCCCGCCCGGCGTCACGGCGGGCCGACCGGGCACGATGTCACGTCTGGCCGAACACCCAGCGCCGGATCCAGGTGTGCATGGCGATCCCGGCGGCGACCCCGGCGTTGATCGAACGGGTCGACCCGAACTGGGTGATGTGGCACACGTCCACCGACGCCTCCCGGGCTGCGGGGGAGAGTCCGGGGCCTTCCTGGCCGAACAGGAGGACACATCGGCGGGGGAGCGGGTAGGTCTCCAACGGGATGGATCCGGGGAGGAGGTCGATGCCGATCACCGGGAGTTCCTCTCCCACGGCCCATTCGCGCAGTGAGGCCACGTCGGGATGGTGGTGGATGTGCATGTAGCGGTCGGTCACCATCGCCCCCCGCCGGTTCCACCGACGTCGACCGACGATCCTGACTCCGGCGGCGTTGAAGGCGTTGGCGGTGCGGACCACCGTGCCGATGTTGAGGTCGTGGCGCCAGTTCTCGATCGCCACCCAGAAGGGATGACGTCGAGCGTCCAGGTCGGCGACGATCGCCTCCACCTTCCAGTACCGGTACCGGTCGACCACGTTTCGGCGGTCCCCTTCCCGGAGCAGATCGGGGTCGAGTCGGGGATCGTCGGGCCAGGGCCGGGGATGGGGTCCCACCCCCACGTCGGGTTCGGTCATGGCACAGGATGCTACGCCCGGGGCTCCCCCGGGTGGAGGGGAACCCGGGGGAGCCCGCAGGGGTCAGAACTCGGCGTACGTGACCCGTTCGAGGGTGTCGACGTCGAAGACGGCGATGCCGCCGCTGGTGACGGTGAAGATCCGGTCGCCGATCACGACGGTCCGCCGTGGACTCCACCGCCACGGTTCTTCACCGCCGAAGTCGTCGACGGGGACCGGTCCGTCGGCGGCCGGGCGCAGCACCCGTTCCAGGCTGAGGGTGTCACCTTCGACCCGGGCGGCGATCACGCCGGCGTCGTACCGTTCGGTCTCGTGTTCGGGCAGCCACTCCCATCCTTCGTACGGCACCAGCACCAGGCCGTTCCAGTAGGTGAAGGCCCGGTGGTCGACCTCGGCCTGGGAGTAGCCGCCGTCGAGGGTGATCTGGTCGATGCGCCGTGGGTCGGTCGGGTCGGAGACGTCGAACAGCGAGAGCTGGGTGCCCTTCACCCGTCCTTCGTCGTCGGCGTCCTGGCCGACCCCGAGGATCCGGCCGCCTGTGAGGGGGTGCAGGTACGCCGAGTACCCGAGGATCTTCAGCTCGCCGGCCACCCGGGGGTCCGTCGGGTCGGACAGGTCGATCGTGTACAGGGGGTCGGTCTGTCGGAACGTCACCACGTAGCCGACGTCGCCGAGGAACCGGACGGCGAAGATCCGTTCTCCTCGGCCGAGCCCTTCCACCCGGCCCAGTTCGACCAGCTCGTCGCCGCGGCGCTGCAGGGTGGTGACGAGGCTCTCGGAGTCACCCGACCACCACCGTCCTTCGGGGGCGGTGGTGGATGCCACCCGCAGCACACCCTGGTATTCGTCCATGGCGAACTGGTTGAGGAGGAACCCCTGCACCTCGCCCGACGCCAGGTAGGCGGGCGCGCCCGGGTCGGAGGTGTCGAAGAGGTGGATCTGGCTGCGGTACCGCTTCGCTTCGTCCCGAATGTCGTCTTCCGACTCGAACATCGACCAGTCCTGCCAGGGGTGGGTGGCGACGTAGAGCCGGTCGGCGGTGGCGTACACGGTGGAGCCGTCGGCGACCACGCCGGCGTCGGCCCACGAAGCGATCCCTTCGGTCAGGTCGAAGGTGAGCACCGACAGGGTGTTGAGGCCCGAGAAGGTTCTCGGCGCCAGCACCGAGGTGCAGTCGAGGGCACGACCTTCCCGCACCGACCCCGTCGTCTCGTCCTCCAGCACGTAGTAGGGGAGCCAGTTGTCGAGGGTGGAGTTCTTCACGACCTCCCGGTTACGGCGGGTCGCTTCCCGTTCGGCCCGCAGGCCGTCACCTTCGGGGTATTCCCATTCGAACCCGACCGGGGTGGAGGACAGGACGATCCGGGCGACCCCGTCGGTCAGCCGGGACGACACGTACGTCCCGTCGATCCACAGTCGTCGCAGGATCCGTGGCCGGTCGACGTCGGTGACGTCCACTTCGACGATCCTGACGACCCCGCTGCCGCCGTATGCCGGCCCGGCGACGCGGGATTCGGCCAAGGGCACCGGGCCGCCGTCCCCGGACCAGTCCTGGCCGATGAGGACCACGGTGTCGCCGAACAGCAGCATCTCCGACGGCCACCAGTCGTCGAAGCGGAGCGAACCGTCGAAGGCGACACCGTCTTCGGTGGGCCGGGCGATCCGCAGCCGTCCGTCCACCAGCACGAAGATCCGTTTCCCGTCGGTCTTGACGATGTCTGCTTCGTCGACGCCGGCGACCTGGACGTTGGTTCCCGAATACTCGACACCTGCCTCCGCGGCGGCGCCCTGGGGGGCTTCGGCTGCGGCGCGGCGGACCATGTCCGCGTCCGCGGCGACGGTGAGATAGGGCCCGCCGCCGGGCAGCCCGTAGGGCCCGACGAGGGGGAGGGCCTGGTCGATGTAGTAGCGGAGGAGGTCGTCGCAGGCGGCGAAACCCTGGACGTACGCCGACGCGAAGACTCCGGGGGTGGTCGCACCCGGGTCCCGGCCGGGCCGGCTGGTCGGCGGCGTCTCGGCGGTGGTGGCGCAGGCGGCGGCCACGAGTCCCAGGCCGGCGATGAGGGCGATGAGGCGTCGCATCGGTTCTCCTCCTCTGACGGTGTCGCCGGTTGGACGACGGCTCGGCGTCGGCGGTTCCCGGCTCCGACGCCGTGTCAGGCCGACGGTTCGGCCAGGGATGGGAGGTACGACGGTCGGCCCTGTTCGAAGGCGGCGATCTCGTCGACGTGTTCGAGGGTGAGACCGATGTCGTCGAGGCCTTCGGTGAGGCGCCACTTGGTGTGAGGGTCGATCTCGAAGGTCGCCTCGAACCCGTCGGCGGTGACGGTCTGGGCGGGGAGGTCGATCGTCACCTCGGCGGTCGGGTCCGCCTCGGCGAGCTCCATCAGCCACTGCACCTCTTTGGGGGACAGCTCGACGGGCAGGAGACCGATCTTGGTGCAGTTCGTCCGGAAGATGTCGGCGAACGACGGGGCGATGATCGCTTCGAACCCCCAGTCCTGCAGGCCCCACGGGGCGTGTTCCCGGGACGAACCCGACCCGAAGTTGGGTCCGGCGACCAGGATCCCCGCGTCGGCGTATTCGGGTCGGTTGAGGACGAAATCGGGATCGGCCTGGCGCCAGGCGTGGAAGACGAACTGGCCGTAACCGGTCCGTTCGACCCGTTTGAGGAACTGCTTCGGCATGATCTGGTCGGTGTCCACGTTGGCCCGCGGCAGCGGCGCCAGGGTGCGGGTGATCACGGTGACCGCCTTCATCGGGTCACCTCGAAGGCACGCACGTCGGTGAGGTGCCCCGTCACCGCCGCCGCCGCCGCCATCTCGGGGGACATGAGGTGTGTCCGCCCTCCCGGGCCCTGTCGACCTTCGAAGTTCCGGTTGGAGGTCGACGCGCAGCGTTCCCCGGGGGCGAGGATGTCGGGGTTCATCCCGAGGCACATCGAACAGCCCGCATCCCGCCACTCGAAACCGGCTTCGGTGAAGATCCGGTCGAGCCCTTCGGATTCGGCCTGCAGCTTCACGAGGCCCGAACCGGGCACCACCATCGCCGACACCCCGTCGGCTACCCGCCGCCCCGCCACGATCCGGGCGGCGGCTCGGAGGTCTTCGATCCGGGCGTTCGTGCAGGAGCCGATGAAGACCCGGTCGATGCGGATCTCGACGAGGGGCGTGCCCGGGGTGAGATCCATGTATTCGAGGGCCCGGGCCACCGACTCCCGTTCGTCGGGGTCGTCGAACTGGTCGGGGGAGGGCACCGCAGCCGAGATCGGCAGGGTCTGGCCCGGGTTGGTGCCCCAGGAGACGTGGGGTTCGAGGGAGGCGGCTTCGAGGTGGATCTCGGTGTCGAAATCGGCGCCTTCGTCGGTGGGGAGGGTGCGCCATTCGTCCAGGGCCCGTTCCCAGTCGGCGCCCTTCGGCGCGTAGGGACGTCCTTCGAGGAAGGCGAAGGTCGTGTCGTCGGGGGCGACCATTCCCGCACGGGCCCCCGCCTCGATCGACATGTTGCAGATCGTCATCCGCCCCGACATGTCGAGGTTGCGGATCGTCGAGCCGCGGTACTCGATCACGTGTCCGGTCCCTCCGGCGGTCCCGATCGTGGCGATCACCGCCAGGATGACGTCCTTGGCGGTCACCCCGGTCGGGAGGTCCCCGTCGACGGTCACCGCCATCGACTTCGGCTTCGCCTGGGGGAGGGTCTGGGTCGCGAGGACGTGCTCCACCTCCGATGTGCCGATCCCGAAGGCGAGGGCCCCGAACGCGCCGTGGGTGGCGGTGTGGGAGTCGCCGCAGACGATCGTCATGCCCGGCTGGGTCACACCCTGTTCGGGTCCGATCACGTGCACGATGCCCTGGCGGGGGTCGTCGAGGCCGAACAGGGTGATGCCGAACTCTTCGCAGTTGCGGACGAGCGTCTCGATCTGGGTTCGGGAGAGGGGGTCGGCGATGCCTTGGTCACGTCCGGCGGTGGGGACTCCGTGGTCGATGGTGGCGAGGGTGAGGTCGGGCCGTCGCACCGTGCGGCCGGCGAGACGGAGAGCGTCGAAGGCCTGGGGCGACGTCACCTCGTGGACTAGATGGAGGTCGATGTAGAGGAGGTCGGGCTCGCCGGGAGCGGACCGCACCACGTGGCGGTCCCAGACCTTTTCGAAGAGGGTTCGAGGTGTCGTCATCGGATCCTCCGGAGGGAGCGAGGGTAGCGTTCACGCCGACCCTCGGCATCCCCGAAGTCAGGTCCCGTCGACGGCCCGGCGGAAGGCGTCGGCGGTCGTGGCGTCGAAGCCGACGAGGAGCACCGTCCGGAGGGTGTCGGGATGGAGGTCGATCCAGTCCCGGATCGCCGAGACGATCACCCTGGTCGCTTCGTCGGTCGGATACCCGAAGATCCCGGCGGAGATCGCCGGGAACGCCACCGAGTCGGCCCCGACGTCGGCGGCGGCGTCGAGGGCGGCCGTCACCGCCCGCCGCAGCAGCCCTTCGTTGTCCTGGCCTTCGCGGTAGCGAGGTCCGACCACGTGGATGACCCATCGGGCGGGGAGGGCGCCACCCGACGTGACCGCCGCCTGTCCGGGGCGGAGGGGCCCGTGACGACGGACCCAGGCGTCCGATTCGTCTTGGATCACCCGGCCTCCGGCCCTGACGATGGCGGCGGCGACGCCACCTCCGTGGGCCAGGCGCTCGTTGGCGGCGTTGACGACGGCGTCGACCTGCTGGGCGGTGATGTCGCCCTGCACCACATCGAGGTACGTCACGGGGCGAAGGCTACCCGGCGTCGAGGCGACCGGGTACATTGCCCGTGTGCGGTTCATCGCCTTCGCCCTCCTCGCCACCGTCGAACTGGGCGGCGTGTTCGGCGCCGCCGGGGTGTCGGGGCGTGCCGTGACGGCGGCGACCTTGGAGATCGACCTGCAGGTGGAGGCCCCTGCCGCCGCCACCGTGGTGGCCCACCTCATCGAACCCGGCGGCAGGCAACGGACGGTCGCCCTCGCCGAGAGGTCGCCTGGGGTGTACGGCGGGATCGTCGAGATCCCGGTCGTCGACTATCTCGTCGTGTTCGAGGTCGTCGGGTCGACGGGCGTGCAGTCCCAGCCGTTGCGTCTCACCGAGTTGGGGCTCGACCCGGCGCTGCTGGGTCGTGTCCCGGTCGCGCCGCCGGTCTCCGAGCCGGGGCTGAGCGCCGACACCCGGCGGTGGGGATGGCTGGGGCTCGCCCTCGGTGCCCTCGCCCTCGCCGCCCTGGCGGTGTGGGCCCTGGGCGGTCCGGACGAAGACGACACCGCCGACACCCCCGAAGCGGTCATCCCCGACGGCTGAACACCCTCTAGCCTTCCGGCATGCCGGTGGTGCGGGACGCCCTCTTGGCCGACGCCTCCGCGCTCGCGGAGATCCATGTGCGGAGCTGGCAGGTCGCCTATCGGGGGATCCTTCCCGACGAGTTCCTCGACGGCCTCGACGTCGGGCGGAGGCAACGTTGGCGGGTGGCGCGCCTGCAGAACCCGCCGCCCCGGACGGCCACGCTCGTCGTCGAAGCGGAAGGCACACCGGTCGGGTTCGCCGACCTGGGTCCGGCGGTGGGTGTCGCCCGTGCCTCGGAGATCTACGCGATCTACCTCGACCCCGACCATTGGGGTCTCGGGTTCGGGCGGGCGCTGATGACGTCGTCGGTGCGGCGCCTCGGCCAGTTGGGATACGGTGAGGCGGTCCTGTGGGTGGTCGAGGAGAACCTTCGGGCCCGGCGCTTCTACGAGGCAGCCGGATGGGGTTTCGACGGGACCCGTCGCATCGAGGAGATCGGCGGCGTGCAGGTGAACGAGGTGCGTTACCGGCGCCCGCTCGCGGTCACCGGTTCGTCCACCCCTTCGGGCTCCAACGTCGGGCCAGGTCCTCGGCGGTGAAGAAATCCTCGACGAAGGTGACTTTCAGGTTGGCGGGGTCCCCGGGGACGACCCGCACGTCGAGGTCGGAGAACCGGCCGACCGTCTCCGCCGTGTCGACCCCTTCGAAACCGACGTCGCCCGCCCGGTGATACGCCTCCCGGAGGGGTCCCGCCCGGAACACCTGCGGGGTCTGCATGCGACGCAGCCGACTCGTGTCCGCCGGCCGCAGCATCCCGTCGGCTCCGATGCGTTCCAGCGGCCCTTCGATGGGGAGACCGGGGACGGCTCCGCCGTGACGGGCGGCGGTGGAGAAGAGACGTTCCAGCAGCTCCAAGGTGAGGAACGGCCGGGCGCCGTCGTGGATCGCCACGAGGGCGTCGGCGGGTGCGTCGACGGCGTCGATCCCCGCGGCCTCGCTGGCGTGGCGGGTCGGGCCGCCGGGCACCAGCGTGGCGGTGACGCCGACCCGCTCGAGGGCGTCGACCGCTCGTGCCCGGTCTTCGGGGCGGATCACGACGATGAGGCGCTCCACCGGTTCGAAGGCGGCGAAGGCGGCGAGGCTGTACGACAGCAGAGGGCGTTCGCCGACCGGCAGGTACACCTTGTTGACTTCTCTGCGGACTCGACTGCCGCTGCCTCCGGCCAGCACGATGGCGGTGTGCATGGGGGAGACGATAGGGGCAGGTAACCTCGCTGGTCGTCATGCTGTCGCCGCATCTCCTCCGCCCCTATTCGGGCAGCCAGCTCGGCCTCGTCGAAGCCGGGCTCGGGGTCCTCGTGTTGGCGGCCGCCGGCAGTCGGTGGGTTGGCCCCACCCTCCTCGTCCACCGCCCCACCCTCGAGCATCGGGTCTCCCAGTCGGACGCCACCTGGGTGGTGGTGGTCGGCGAACCGGTCCCCGAACCTTCGACCGTCGCCCAGATCGACGACATGCTCGCCGTCGTCACCGACGACCTCGACGGGTTGGTCGCCACGGCCCCGTTCACCGAGGCGGTGAAGGAGGTGGAGGGTGACCGGGTGGTGCGTCCGGTGGACCGGACGACCCTGGTGCGGATCCGTCCCCCGGAGGTGCTCCGGAGGTCGGCGCTGACCGCGGCCCTCGGCGGGGTCGAGGATCTGTGGGTGAACGCCGCCCACCTCGTCCTCGCCGCTGGTGGAACCGTCGCCCCCTACCGGCGGGCCACGTCCCGGACGGTGTGACGGGGCGGTTCAGCCGACCCGTCGCCGAGCCTTCACCGCCCACACGGCCAGGGCGGCGGCGATCCCTCCGGCGACCGCCGCCCCCGAGATGATCGGCACCGGCTTCGGCACCGTGGCGAGGCGGGTCCGCAGCGTCACCGGCCGCTGGAACTCCATGATCTGCCAGTCGCGTTCTTCGGCGACCGCCCGGAGGTCCTTGTCGGGGTTGACGGCGACGGGATGCCCGACCGCCTCCAGCATCGGCAGGTCCGTGTAGGAGTCCGAATAGGCGAAGCTGTGCTCCAGGGAGATCCCTTCCCGCTCGGCGATCTCCCTGATCGCTTCGGCCTTGCCTTCCCCGTAGGCGTAGAACTCGAGCCGTCCCGTGTATTTCCCGTCGGCGTCCACTTCGGGCCGTGTCCCGATCACCTCGTCCACCCCGAGGAACCTTCCGAGGGGCTTCACCACCTCGACGGGGCTGGAGGAGATCACCACCACCTTCCGGCCTGCTCGATGGTGTTCGTCGATGATGGCGAGGGCTTCGGCGTACACGAGGGGGGAGACCACTTCGTCCACCGTCTCCTCGATGAGCTGCTCGATCTCCGCCTTGTCCCAGCCTTTGGTGAGTTCGGACAGCTCCTCCCGCACCTTCTCCAACTGGTCGTGGTCGGCACCGAACATGGTGTAGTAGGCCTGGCCGATGGCGGCTTTGAGGAGCGCCCGCTTCGACAGGAAACCCGCCTTCGACAGGGTCCCGGCGAACGCCAGCGTCGACGATTTGGCGATGATCGTCTTGTCGAGGTCGAAGAACGCGGCGGCTGCGGGGGCGTCGTCCACGCACGCCATTGTACGGGTGGTCTCCCGCCGTGCCGCGGTTTCGTGGATCCCCCGGCCTCGACCGGACGGCGAACGAAGGGCTTCCACGATGGATGGTGATGCGATACGTTGCGTCGCATGTCGATCGTTCTCGGTCTTCGATGCCCCGGCGATGCCGTGCTCCACACCATCGCCCCGCTCGGCATGGGCGCCGCCGCCGGTCACTGTCTCGTCGTCGACCTGGATCCGTGGTCGCCTCCCCTCCCCGGGGAGCGCTCTTTGGCGGTCCTCATCGAGGACGGACCCCGCCGGTCCGACCTGGACGTCGCGCGACGGGGCGTGGCCGTTCTCCCCAACGGGGGTGTCGACTGGGAGACGGCGGCGCCCCTCGTGACCGAGCTGTGTTCCCGGTGGGAGCGGGTCGTGGTTCGAGTCCCGCCACGGTGGGACGACCCGCCGTGGCCGGTGGTGCCGGTGGAGTTGCTCGTCCCCGAATTTCCTGCTCCGTCGGGTCCGGCGGTGTTCCAGGCGCTTCTCCGCGGCACGCCACGGCCGGGCCCCGGGGTGCTCCTCCCCCCGGTGTCGCGGGCGATCATCCGGTCGATCCTCCGGGGTCGGGTGGAGCCACGATGGGGATGGGTGCGGGCCTGGCGGCCGGTGTGGGAGGCCCCGTGGGGGTGATCGACCGCCTGGCCGAGCGCCTCGTCGCCTCCCCCGTGCCCCTCGAACGGGAGGCGCTGGAACGGGCTCTGCGTCGCCTCGCACCCGTGGAGGCGCCCCTCGCCGCCCCCGCCACCCTCACCGGCGTGGTCGATTCGCTGGTCGGTCTCGGTCCCATCGAGGTGCTGTTGCGAGACCGGGACGTCACCGACGTGCTCGTCAACGGCCCCGAGGACGTCTGGGTGGAGCGGAAGGGGAAGCTGGAACGGACCTCGGTCACCTTTCCCGGGCCGGAGGCGATCCGAGCAGCCGTCGAGCGGGTGATCGCTCCGCTGGGGCTCCGCCTGGACCGGGCATCCCCGATGGTGGAGGCACGCCTGGCCGACGGCAGCCGGCTGCATGCGGTGATCCCCCCCGCCGCCGTTCCCCACCCGGTGGTGGCGATCCGGCGTTTCACCGCCGCCGTCCGTGACCTCGACGACCTTGTCCGGGTCGGCACCGTCACCGCCGGCGAGGCCGAAGTGCTCGCCACGGCCGTCGCCGAGCGGCGCAACCTGGTGGTTTCGGGAGGCACCGGTGCGGGCAAGACGACCCTGCTGAACGTGCTGTCGGGTCTCATCCCCCCGACGGAGCGCGTCGTGGTCGTCGAAGACGCCTCCGAGTTGGCGCTCCGGGGTCACGTCGTCCGGTTGGAGGCGAGCCCGCCGAACGCGGAAGGGGTGGGGGAGGTCACCCTCGCCGAGCTGGTCCGGTCGGCGTTGCGTCTGCGGCCCGATCGGATCGTCGTCGGCGAGGTTCGAGGCCCGGAGGCCCTCGACCTGGTGGCGGCCCTCAACACCGGCCACGACGGCTCCATGTCGACGGTCCACGCCAACAGTCCCGAAGAGGCCCTGTGGCGGTTGGAGACCCTGGCGTTGTCGGGTCGGCGTCGGGTTCCCGCCGAGGCGGTGCGGCGACAGCTCGAGGCCGCGATCGACGTCGTCGTGCAGCTCCGCCGTGAGGATGGGCATCGGCGGGTGGTGGCGATCCACCGGGTGGGACCGTCGTGACCTGGCTGGCGTTCACCGTCGGGATCGTATTGGGGGCGCCCGCCGTGCCGTTGGCGGCGGCAGCCGTCGTCGTCTACGCGCCCACCTTGGCGGCGCCTCTCCTCCTCGCCGTGGCGGTGGCGGGGCGACGCAGCGCCGCCGCCGGCCCGGTGCCGATCGCCGTCGAGATCGCCGCTCAGCTTCGAGCCGGCCACACCCTCCGTCAGGCGGTGACCGTCGCCGCCCGGACGTCGGGGATGGCCCGGGTGGCACGTCTGGCCGCGGCGGGGCTGCCGATGGACCGGGTGGCGGCGGCGCTCGGCGACGGGGGCGACGAGGCGACCTTGACGGCGGCGGCGGTGAGGATGGCGGCACGGTCGGGAGGGCGGTCGGCTTCGGTGTTCGACGCCTTGGGGGCGGCGATGCTGGACGCCGAGGCTCTCCGCCGGGAGCGTCGGGCGGCCGCAGCCCCGGCGGTGCTGGCCGCCTGGATCGTCGGCGGGCTCCCCGTCGGGTATCTGCTGTTCCTCGCCGTCGACGGACGGCTCGTGTCGATCCTCACGTCGGGTGGGCCGGTCGCCGTGCTCACGGGTGCCGGGTCGGCGCTGGTGCTCGTAGGTGTGGCGGCGGTGGTGGTGCAAGCCCGCGGGGTGGACCGGTGACGGTGAAGTCCCGTTCGTTGTCCGCAGGGTTCGTCCTGGTCGTGTTGGTGGCGGTGCCGTCGCCGTGGTGGCCGGTGGTGGGAACCGTCGGGGCGGGAGCGTGGCTGTCGCGGTGGTGGCGCCGCCGCCGGGAGGTGGCGCGCCGGGCCCAGGTCGACGTCGAGATCCTGGCGAGGAGCCTCATGATCGCCTTCGCCGGCGGCTTGTCGCTGCCGGTGGCCTTGGAGGAGGCCCGTTCCCTCCTCGGCGACGCCGTCGGCGGCGAGGTCGAGTCGCTGATGCGGGCTGCCCGGCGGTCGGGGTTCGGCCCGGTCCTCGCCTCCCGCGGTGGCCCCCACACCTCCGAGCTGTTCCTCCGTCTCGCGGCAGCCCAGGCGTCGGGTGCGCCCCTGGCCCGGGGGGTGGAGGCGTTCCTCGAGCGGAGGAGGATCGAAGACCGGGCTCGGATGCTCACCCGAGCCCGCACCCTGCCCACACGGCTCATCGTCCCCGTCGCTCTCCTCATCTTGCCGGGCCTGGTCCTGTTGATGCTCGGTCCGCTGTTCGTGAACCGTCTGGGAGGTCTGGTGGGGCCACTGGTCGGTGGATGAGTTCCCGCGCTTCCCCCGTGCCGGCCGGACGCCGGTTGAGTGGAAGGAGAAGGAATGCTCGCAGCCTGGACGTGGTTGCTCACCCGGGTCCACCGGGATGAGCGTGGCCAGGGGACGGTCGAGTACGTGCTGGTGATCCTCGCCGTCACCGCCGTCGCCCTCACCCTCATCTCGTGGATCAGGGGCTCGGGCGGTGGTCTGCTGGGGAGCCTCTTCAGCAGGATCATCGGGTTCGTCACCGGCCGGGCTCGGTTCTGACATGACCGGGGAGCGGGGCTCGGCCGTCGTCGAGACCGCGTTGGTTCTGCCGGTGGTGCTGTTGGTGCTGCTGGCGGGTCTGGAAGTGGTCGCCGTGGCCCGAACCCAGCTCCACCTGGTGGCGGCCGCCCGGGAGGGGGCCCGGGTGGCCGCCACCGTCGCCGACCCGTCCCGGGCGGTGGCGGCGGTCCGTGGAGCCCTCGGACCGGAAGAAGGGTCGCGGGTGGGGGTCACCGTCACCCGCGGCGGTCCCGGGTCGTCGGCGACGGTGACCGTGCGGCTCCGTCATCGGCTGGTGTCCCCGTTCCTCGGGGGCTTCGCCGTCGAGCTCAGGTCCCGGGCGGTGATGCGGGTGGAGCGATGAGGGGTTCGATGTCGGTGCTGGGTGCGGTGGTGGCGGCGCTTCTCGCCGTCGTCGCGTTGGCGACGGCTGCGGCCGGCCGGATGCTGACGGCCGCCGCCCAGGCCGACACGGCAGCCGACGCCGCCGCGTTGGCGGCGGCCCCGGCGACCTTCCCGGCGGTCGGCCGTCCGCTTCCGGTCGTGGAGGCACGGCGGGTGGCAGCGTCGAACGGGGCACGGCTCGTGGTGTGCCGGTGTCCGGTCGTCGACACCTTCGCGCTCCGTGTCGTCGACGTCGAAGTGGTGGTGGTCGTGGAGGCGCCGCCGTTCGGGACGGTGGAGATCCCGGGGAGGGCCCGGGCGGCGTTTGATCCGGTCGCGTGGCTCGGTGGTCGCCGGGGTGCACGGTCGACGCCGCTGCCACGAAGACGGAAGGGGCCTCCGGAACGGAGGCCCCTTCCGCCGTGTCGAGAGGTCTCGATCAGAACTCGCCTTCGAAGGCGCCGCACACCGTCTCGGTGATGAGGCGGGTGACGACGTAGGGATCCATGTTGGCGTTGGGTCGACGGTCCTCGATGTACCCCTTCCCTTCTCTCGCCACCTGCCAGGGGATGCGCACCGACGCCCCCCGGTCCGACACCCCGTAGCTGAAGTGGGTCCACGGGGCGGTTTCGTGGAGTCCGGTGAGGCGGTGCTCGATCTCGGCGCCGTAGTTCTTGATGTGCAGATCGTGGCGCTTACCGAGGGCTTCGCAGGCGGCGATGATGGCGTCGTAGCTCTCCCGCATCTCCTTGGTGGAGAAGTTGGTGTGCGCCCCCGCCCCGTTCCAGTCGCCTTTGACGGGCTTCGGGTCGAGATGGGCGGAGATGTCGTAGTCCTCGGCGGTGCGGTAGAGCAGCCAGCGGGCCAGCCAGATCTGGTCGGCCACCTCCACCGGCCCGAGGGGTCCGATCTGGAACTCCCACTGGCCGATCATCACTTCGGCGTTGGTGCCGGAGATCGCCAGGCCTGCCTTCAAGCAGTAGCTGGTGTGGTCTTCGACGATGTGGCGTCCGAAGATCTCGTCGGCTCCGACACCGCAGTAGTAGCCGCCCTGCGGCGCCGGGAAGCCCGTCGCCGGGAACCCGTAGGGCCGCCCGTCCTTGAAGAACGTGTACTCCTGTTCGATCCCGAACCACGGCTCGTGCGATGCGTACTTCTCGGCGGTCTCCACACAGGCGGCCCGGGTGTTGGTCGGGTGCGGTTCCAGGTCGACGGTGAGGACTTCGGCGAGGACGAGGACGTCGTCGCCGCCCCGGATCGGATCGGGGATGATCTTCACCGGGCGGAGCACACAGTCCGACTCGTTGCCCGGCGCCTGGTTGGTGGACGACCCGTCGAACCCCCAGATCGGCGGCTCCTGGCCGTCGGGGACGATCTTCGTCTTCGAGCGCAGCTTCTGGGTCGGTTCCGACCCGTCGATCCAGATGTATTCGGCTCGGTACGGCACCAGTGTTCTCCTCTCGACGTCCATGACAGCCCCGAGGTGGGGCTCTTCGATCTGCGGTCACCGTGACAGCCTCCCTTTTCTCTCCGGTTGCGCGATTGTGAACATCATGTTTCGGGGTGGGGGGAGCCGGTGCCGGTCGGGCCGGTGATCTGGCACCATGGCGCGATGGCTTCCGACGTCACCCCCGCCACCCGGGAGCTGACCCGGTCCGGTGTCTCTTTCACCGCGCACCACTATCAGGTGGACGACCGACGGGACGTCTCCTACGGCGAGGCGGTGGCCATCTCGCTGGGTGTCGATCCGGAGCGGGTGTTCAAGACGCTCGTTGCCATGGCGGACGGGGCGCCGGTCGTCGCCGTCGTCCCCGTCACCTCCACCATGTCGTTGAAGCGCCTGGCGAGGGCGGCCGGTGCGAAACGGGCGGTGATGGCCGAACCCCGTGACGCCGAACGGCTCACCGGGTATGTGGTGGGGGGCATCAGCCCGTTCGGGCGGCGTCGCCGCCTTCCGGTGTTCTGCGACCGTTCGGTGACCCGTTTCGACACGGTCTTCGTCAGCGGCGGGCGGCGGGGCATCCAGCTGGAGGTGGCGGCCGACGATCTGCTGCGCCTGACGGGGGCGGTGTTGGCCGACTTGGCGACGTGAAACCGTCGGCTCATCGGCGCCGTTTTCCGGTGTCGGCGGACAGGATCGTGTCGAGGAGACGGACGGCACCGTCCTTGGAGAGGGGCTCGTTGAAGTTGCCGCACTTGGGTGACTGGACGCAGGAGGGGCAGCCGCTCGTACACGGGCACCGCCGGATCGCTTCGACGGCGGCTCGGAGGAGGTCGGCTCCGACGGTGAAGGCGACCGGGGAGATCCCCGCCCCGCCCGGGTAGGCCTCGTAGACGAAGATCGTCGCCTGACCGGTGTCGGGATGCCACGGGGTGGACAGCCCTCCGACGTCCCACCGGTCGCAGACGGCGGCGAGGGGGAGCATGGCGATCATGGCGTGTTCGGCGGCGTGGAGGGCGCCGGGAAGCTCCCCGTCGTCGACGGTCACCAGCCCGTCGGGGACGGTGAGCCAGAACGACTGGGTCACGAAGGCGGTGGGGGGCAGGTCGAGGGGGATGGTGTCGAGCACTTCCCCGGAGCCGATCTTCCGCTGCTGGTAGGCCACCACCCGGGATTCGACCCGCACCCGGCCGAGACGCAACGGCGCCCTGCCCACCGTCCGGTCGGCCTCTTCGTCGAGGATCTGGAGGTCCTTTTCCTGTTTCGGCTGGGTGTAGAACCCGACGTCTTCGGCCCGTACCCGCACCTCTCCGGCTCGGGTGTCGAGATGTTCCACCACGTAGGTGTCGCCCTGGTGGAGGTACACCGCACCCGGGTGGGCGTCCCGGAACGCCCGAGCTTCGTCCAACACCCCCAACGGTCGCCCGTCGGCCAGGATCGTGTACCGGCGGCCGCCGGCGGTGCGGATGTCGATCGCCCGGGCCGGCCGGTGCCGTCGGGCCCAGTGGAGTTTCCCGTCCCGGAGACGGAGATCCCCACGGTTGACGAGCCGGGCCGCCGCCTCTTCCAGTTCCGGTCCGAACAGGTCACGGTCGTCGAGACTGAGGGGCAGCTCGTAGGCGGCGCAGCCGACGTGGGCTTCCAGCACGAAGGGGTTGGACGGGTTGACCACCACCTGTTCGGGGGGCCGGTCGAACAGTTCGTCGGGATGGCTGATGAAGTACTGGTCGAGGGCGTCTTCTCCGGCGACGAGGACGACCAGGGAGTCGTGGCGCCGTCGGCCGGCCCGTCCGGCCTGCTGGCGGAACGCCGAGATCGTCCCGGGGAACCCGGTGAGGATGGCGGCGTCGAGGTCGCCGACGTCGATGCCCAGCTCGAGGGCGTTGGTGGCGACCACCCCTTTGAGTTCGCCGGAGAACAGCCGCCGCTCCACGTCCCGTCGTTGGGCGGCGAGGTACCCGGCCCGATAAGGGGCGACGAGGTCTCGCCCCTGCGGACCGAGGCGGTCCGCCGCCCAGCGGTAGATCAGCTCGGTGGCTTTGCGGCTGCGGGTGAACACGATCGTGTGCACGCCCCGGCGGACCAGATCCACCCACAGGTCGGTGGCCATCGTCGTCGCCGAACGTCTCCGTCCTGCCTCCTGGTCGGTGAAGGGCGGCTCCCACAGAGCCACCCACTGTTCGCCCCGGGGCGAGACGTCCTCGTCCACCACTTCGACGGGACGGCCCGCCAGCGAGGCGGCCAGCTCGGCCGGGTTCCCGATCGTCGCCGACGTGAACACGAAGGTGGGGTCGGAGCCGTAGTGGGCGCAGAGGCGCCGCAGCCGCCGGAGGATGAAGGCGACGTGGGTGCCGAAGATTCCCCGCAGGGTGTGCATCTCGTCGACGACGACGTAGCGGAGCCGGTGGAGGAAGTCGGCCCATCCGCCGTGGTGGGGGAGGATGCCGACGTGGAGCATGTCGGGGTTGGTGAGGACGACGTTGGCCCGGCGGCGGATCCGCGCCCGTTCGTCGGTGGGGGTGTCCCCGTCGTAGGTGTGGGCCCGCACGTCGGGGATGGCGAAGTCCCGGAAGCTGCGGAGCTGGTCCTGGGCGAGGGCTTTCGTCGGGTAGAGGGCCAGGGCGGTGCCGTCGCCGGCGAGGACCGCCTCGACGACGGGGATCTGATAGGCGAGGGTCTTCCCGGAGGCGGTGCCCGCCACCATCACCGTGTCGGTGCCTCGCCGCAACAGGTTCACCGCCCGCACCTGATGCCGGTAGAGGCGGGGGATGCCCTGCTCGGCGAGGCGGGTGGCCAGGACGGGAGGTGGCGGCGGGTCCAGGTCGGCGTGGACGGCTCCCCGTTCGGGAAGGCAGCGGAGGTCGGCCAGCTCCCCGTCGATGTCGGGGTCGGCCTCCCATTCCCGGGGGATCTCGGCGAGGTCGGTCACGGCCGGGACGTCGCCGTCATTCCGCGTCGGGTTCGTGTCGGGGAACCCCGGCGATCTCGTAGGCCTCTTCCTCCTCCAGGGTCTCTTTCTCCAGGAGGGCTTCGGCGAGGGCGTCGAGGCGGTGACGGTGCTCTTTCAGCGTCGCCACCGCCGCCGCGTAGCATTCGTCGACGATGCGGCGCACCTCGGTGTCGATGAGCTCCTGGGTGCGGGGGGAGATCTGGTTGTTCCAGGGGAAGGGGTCCCGGTCGTCGTCGGCGAGGACGCTGACCGGTCCGATCTGGTCGGACATGCCCCAGCGACCTACCATCTGCCGGGCGATGTTGGTCACCTGCACGAGGTCGTTCTCGGCGCCGGTGGTGACCGTCCCGTAGACGATCTCTTCGGCGGCCCGTCCTCCGAGGGCCCCGATGATCCGTCCCCGCAGGTATTCGACGTCGTAGGCGTACCGGTCGGCGTCGGGTGACTGGAGGGTGACGCCGAGGGCCCGGCCCCGGGGGATGATCGAGATCTTGCGGACCGGGTCGGCACCGGGCTGCAGCATGCCGAGGAGGGCGTGACCCGACTCGTGGTAGGCGGTCCGTTCCCGCTCCTCTTTCGACATCATGATCTGGCGTTCGGTTCCCAACACGATCTTTTCCAGGGCGTCGAGGAAGTCGGACTGGTGGACCTGGTCGTGGTTGCGGCGGGCGGCGGTGAGGGCGGCCTCGTTGACCAGGTTGCGGAGGTCGGCGCCGACCATGCCCGGGGTGGAGGCGGCGATGGCGTCGAGGTCGACATCGTCGGCGAGGGGCACCTCCCGGGTGTGTACTTCGAGGATCTTGCGCCGTCCCGCCCGGTCGGGGGGACTGACGAACACCTGCCGGTCGAACCGTCCCGGGCGGAGCAGGGCCGGATCGAGGACGTCGGGGCGGTTGGTGGCGGCGATGACGATCACGCCTTCCGACCCGGTGAACCCGTCCATCTCGGTGAGGATCTGGTTGAGGGTCTGTTCCCGTTCGTCGTGTCCGCCCAGGGACATCGCCCCGCCCCGAGCCCGGCCGATGGCGTCGATCTCGTCGATGAAGATGATCGACGGGGCCACCTTCTTCGCTTCTTCGAACAGGTCCCGCACCCGGGCGGCTCCGACCCCGACCACCATTTCGATGAATTCGGAGGCGGACATGGAGAAGAAGGGGACGTTCGCCTCTCCGGCGACGGCCCGGGCGAGGAGGGTCTTGCCGGTGCCGGGAGGCCCGGCGAGGAGGACCCCCCGGGGGATGGTTCCGCCCAGGCGGGTGTATTTGGTGGGGTTCTGGAGGAAATCCACCACTTCTTCCAGTTCCTGTTTGGCGTCTTCGATTCCGGCGACGTCTTCGAAGGTGGTGCGTTTGCCGCCTTCGGGTTCGTAGCGTTTGGCGCGGGAGCGGCCCAGGCCGGACAGTCCCCCGACGGCGTTGCCCATCCGCCGGAACATGACGAACAGCAGCCAGATGAGGAGGATGGAGGGGCCGAGACCGAACACGATCTGCTGCCACAGCGGCGGCGGCTGGTCGGCCGGTTCGGCGTTCACCACCACCCCGTGTTGTTGGAGCAGGGTGAGCAGGTCGTCGGTGGCGAAGGTGGGACGTTCCGTCTCGAAGGAGGTGGCGGTGACGGTGGGGTCTTCGGGGGAGGGCACCGGGTTCTTGAACTCACCCTGGATGGTGTCGCCGGTGGCGGTGACCGAGGCGACGTTGTCGGCTTTTACCTGGGCGATGAAGGTGGTGTAGGGGACGGGGATCCGGGGTTCGGGTCGGGTGAGGACGTTGAAGATCAGCAGGTTGAAGACGAACAGCGCGGCGAGCAGCAGGAACCAGGACCAACGGTTCCCTGGGAGCCCGGGGACGGGGGGTCGGGTCCGGTCGCCATCCTCCCGGTCGGGCATGCCTTCCACCCGCCACCCGGGCGGCCGGCGGGTCGGGTCGGTCTCGGAGGAGGTGCGGGAAGTCATGGGCGGGGCGACACCGGTGCTGCCCATCCGACTCTACCGATGGGCCGCCGGTACGGGCCGCAGCGAGGGTTGGCCGGTCCCGTCGGGGAACACGTCGCTGTGTTGTTCCGTGTCGTCGAAGCATCCAGCTATCCGAAGGTCATCCGGCTTCTGAACTGCAGCGAAGCCGCCGCCCGCCGACGCGTCTCACGAGGCCTGAGACGGCTCCGAGCAATCTTCGTAGCCGACGACCTTGGGGTGCCGGAGCGTCATCTTGTCAGTCGGCGCGACACGATCCCTGAACCTGTTCGGCCAGCTCGATGAACGCTCTCTCGATCTCCGGTACCTC
>WFOA01000079.1 GCA_015488325.1 Acidimicrobiia bacterium
CGGGTGGTGTGGCGGCGGACCGTGGGCTGGTGGTGCCCTGGGGGGTGGCGACGAACCCAGGGTTGGAGGAGGAGGTGGAGGCGCTGTTCGGGCGGACCCCGGAAGGTCAGTCCTGTTCGGTCCGCAGCCACACCACCCGCTGCGGGAAGGGGATCTCGATCCCTTCGGCGTCGAACGCGTCCTTGATCCGCCGCCGCAGCACCCGGGCCGTCGCCCACTGCTCCGACGGATCCACCTTCACCACCAGCCGGATGGCGATCCCCGACGCCCCCAACTCCTCCACCCCCCAGATCTCCGGCTCCTCCAAGATCGTCGCCTCCGGGATCTGCTCCTCCCACACCTCGTCGGCGACCCGTTTGATCACCTCCGACGCATGGCCCAGATCGGTGTCGTAGGACACTTCGATGTCCAACACCGCCCTCGCCCACTCCTGCGACTTGTTCGCCACCCGCCGGATCTCACCGTTGGGGATATGCCACAGGGTGCCGTTCACGTCCCGGATCTTCGTCGTCCGCAGCTTCACCTCCTCCACCACCCCGGCCGCCTCACCGACATCGACGATGTCACCCACCCCGAACTGGTCTTCCACCAGCATGAAGATCCCCGACAGGAAATCCCGCACCAGGCTCTGCGCCCCGAACCCGAGCGCCACCCCGACGATCCCCGCCGACGCGATCAGCGGACCCAGATCCACCCCGAACTCCGACAGGGCCATCATCGCCGCGATCGAATAGATCACCAGCGACGCCGCCGACCGCAGCAGCGCCCCCAATGTCTCCGCCCGCTGCCGGGCCCGTTCCGCCCGCTGCGCCCGTTTGCGGGCCCGTGCCGCCGTCAACGCCTTCAACGAGGCGAACGGACCCTCCGCCGGCTCCGACGACAACGCCGCCTCCCGTTCCCGGTCCCGGGCCGCGAGCCACCCCTTCACCGTCCGGTCGATGGCGTGGCGGACCGTCCGGTTCACCACCCAGGCGACCACCAGGATCAGGACGATCCGGATCAGCTTGGAGACGACGATCGCCAGGTCGGCGGCCACCTCCGAACCGGTCAGGTCGAAGATCCAACGGCACAGCAGATCGGGGGACTCCCCGCACACGTCGATGAGGGTCTGCGCGGTCGGCATGGTCGGGCACGGTAGCGAACCCGCCGCCGCCGGTCAGCGAATACACAGCAGCCGTCCGGCGCACCCGTTCACATACCGGGCTTTGAAGGCGTCGAAGACGACCTCCCGGGGGAGGCGGAAATCCTCGCCGTCGGTCTCGGCGTACCGGACGAGACGTGCGAGGAAGACGTCGTAGGGCTCGTCGAACGACACGGCGAACGCCGACCGCCAGGGCCGGGACCGCAGCGCCGCCAGATCGTCGAAGGAGGCGTCGGGTCCGCCGCCGGTCTCCATCAGCAGCGAAAACGCCGCCGCACACGCCGGGTAGAGGGCGGTGGGATGGGCGTCGAGGCTCCGGATCCAGCCGTCCAACGTCCCGACGTCCATCACCGCTTCGATGTCGTCGACGCCGAGGGTCCATAGCCAGCGGCGGTCCGGTCCCCGGAACCGAGCCGGCCGAGGGCGTTGAGGGTCTGCCAGGAGAACCCTTCGGCGGCCCCTTCGCCGATGCAGCGGGAACTGGGGCCGTCCCCGCCGACGGCGAACTGGACGATGTGGGTCGACTCGTGGGCGCTCAACACGACGATCGGGTTGATGTTGTCCTTCCTGAACCGGTCGGGTCGCAGGTGGACGACGGCGAACCTGCCGGGACGGGCAAGCCCGGGGAACCTGGCCAGCTTCCGGTCGAACACCCGGACGGCGGTGTCCCGGTCGACGAACAGGAACGCCCGGGTGCGGGGGAAACGGGTGACGCCGTGGCGGGCGGCCTGGTCGGCGACGGCGAACCACAGGCCTTCGATGCCGTCCATGAGGGCCTGTGACATCGGTCCCCGGTTGGGACGACGTAGCCGAGCTCCAACGTCACGTCCCGGAAGGGGTCTTCGGTGTCCTCGGCGGCGGCTGCCCCCGGTGCCGGGAACAGGGCCGCCACCGTGACGGCCACCACGAGCGAACATCCGAGGCGTCGGGGTAGGGGCGAACCGTCCCCCGGCCTGTTCGCCCCACGGTGTCGGCGACGGCGTCGGATCGGTGTCCTTTCCTACCCGACCCTACCCGGGGTCGGCTTTCCCAGCCGGAGACGGCCGGTAGCATGCAGGGGCCGTGGCCGGCTTCGGGATGGGCGACGTCACGGTGCGGGGGGTTCGACTCGAACATCGAAGGGGTCTCCGCTGCGGGGACGGGGACCCCGACAGCCGTTCCTCGAGGTACATGATGCGACAGGTCCCCTACCCCAGCGACGAACAGCTCGACGGTCTCCGGGACAAGGTCGGCGGGCCGACGCTGCGTTTCGTCGAACGTCTCGACGCCACCCAGAGCTGCACCATGGACGTGCTGTCGGACGGGCACAGCCGGATCGTCCTCCGCCGCTACGGGCCCTGGTACACCGAACGGGGAGAAGACCCCGCCGCCCGGGAAGCCCGGGCGTTGGAGCTCATGCAGCGGGCCGGCGTCCCCGCTCCCGCCCCCCTGTGGGTCGGCAACGGCGACCTGTTCGACGAACCGGTCCTCGTCATCTCCTACATCGACGCCGCCCCCGACCTCACACCCCGGCACCCCTTCGACTGGGCCGAACAGCTCGCCGCCACCCTCGCCCGCATCCACCGGGTGGCCCTCGACCCGGACGACGAAGAGCTGTTCCGCCCCGGCGTCGGCGAAGACGCCCGGCGCATCCAAGAGGCTCCCGAGACGATCCTGCGTCATCCCCTCGGCGAGGCGCTGCTGCGGCGCATGTACGAACTGCAGGCCCGGCTCGTTCCCGGCCCGTCGGTGTTCAGCCACACCGACTTCTGGCCGGGCAACACCCTGTGGCGGGACGGGCAGCTGGCCGCCGTCGTCGACTGGGAGACCCCCGCCACCTCCGACCCGGCGATGGACGTCGCCTACTGCGCGACCGACATCCGCTACCTGGGGATGGACCGGGTCGCCGACCGGTTCGTCGCCGCCTACCGGGAAGCCACCGGGGACCGGCTGGCCAACCTCGCCTACTGGGAGGCGGTCGCCCTATGTCGGCCGATGCCCGACATCGCCGTCTGGGTGCCCACCTGGACGGCGCTGGGACGTCCCGTCGACGTCGACGCTGCCCGGGCCGTCCACACGAAGGCGATCGAAGACTTCCTCGACCGGACCGCCTGACGTCCCCTCGGCCGGTGGCCCCGCCCGGGCTCGGCCCGGCGGACCCTGGTAGGTTGAGGGTGTGGACGAACGGGACGCATGGCAGGCGGAGCTCGACCATCTGCGTCGGCGGCTGAAGGAGATCAGCCGGGCGATGGTGAGTCCGAGCTCGGCGGCGTCGACGGGGATGGGCGGAGGGATCGAACCCCGGGACGTCCACCGGATCAACAGCCGGATCCGTGCTGCCCAGGACGTCGACGGGATCCGCCGCCGCATCGCCGAACTCGAAGCGCTGCTGGAGGACTGACCGGCCGCCGGGACGGCCGACCCGGCCTGTATGCCCGAACCCAGGGTTGGCGGCGCCCCGGGAGGTCTTCGGCGAGCCCCGGGTTCGGAGCGTGGTTGCGAACCGTGGGTTGGGGGCGCCCTGGGGGGTGTCGGCGAACCCCGGGTTGCGAACCCGGGGGCGGCCGGTGCCGGGTTCCCCGGGGGTCGGTGACCCGGTCCGGGAGGTAGCCTTCGGATGTGCGAGCGCACAGGACGGCCGCCGACCGACGGTTCGTCGTCGACGACCACGAACCCGTCTACCTGCAGACCTGGCGGGAGGGCCGCCTCGCTGCCAAGGTCGAACAGGCCCTCGCCGAACTGGCCGACTGTCGGATCTGTCCCCGGGACTGCGGAGTCGACCGGACAGCCGACGAGACCGGCGTCTGCCACATCGGCCGCCATGCCCGGGTGGCGTCCGCCTTCCCGCATTTCGGTGAAGAGGACTGCCTGCGGGGCTGGAACGGGTCGGGCACCATCTTCTTCTCCTTCTGCAACCTCCGCTGCGTCTTCTGCCAGAACTGGGACATCTCCCAGGCGCCGGCAGGGGAGGAGATGTCGCCCTCGGAGATCGCCGCGCTGATGTTGGCGCTGCAGGAGCGGGGCTGTCACAACATCAACTTCGTCACCCCCGAACACGTCGCCCCCCAGGTGGTGGAGGCGATCGCCGTCGCCGTCCCCCGTGGCCTCCGGGTGCCGATCGTGTACAACACCTCCGCCTACGACGGGTTGGCGTCCCTCGAGCTGATGGACGGCCTCGTCGACATCTACATGCCCGACTTCAAGTTCTGGAGGCCCGAGACCGCCCGGCGGCTCGCCCGGGCCCGGGACTACCCGGAGGTGGCCCGCCGGGCCATCGCCGAGATGCACCGCCAGGTCGGTGTGCTGCGGTTCGGACCCGACGGGCTCGCCCGGCGGGGTGTGCTGGTCCGCCATCTCGTCATGCCCGGCCTGGTGGACGAGTCGGCGGAGATCTTCCGCTGGCTCGCCGACGAACTGTCCCCCGACACCTACGTCAACATCATGGGCCAGTACCGGCCCGACCATCGGGTCCCCGCCAACCCCCGCTACGCCGACATCGACCGGCGTCCCACCGCCGCCGAGATGGAGGCCGCGTACGCCGCCGCCCGGGCCGCCGGCCTGTGGCGGTTCGACGAACGCCGCTGACCACCGGGCGGTGACGAACCGTGGGCCGGCGGTGCCCGCCACGGGTGCGGCGAACCCCGGGTTCGGGGGAAGCGACAGCGCCGGGGATGTGGTCGACGCCTTCGCGGCGGGCGTGGAGGATCGATTCCCGCACGTTGGCCAGGACGTAGGAGAAGCCGCCGGGGTCGAGCCGACGGGCCTCATCTCGGATCTCGGCGACCCGTACGTCCACGCCCAGGTCGAAACGGGGCGCAGGGACCACACGGACGACCTCGGTGAGGGCACCCTCCCCCGGCCACCGCCCACCCCCGACGGTCGGATAGGCTCGCCGGGGGTCGTGTCGGGGAGAAGGAATCTGCACGGCGGTCCGGGTCGTCGGCTGCGGCACCACCATCGGTCCTGCTGACGAATCGGACAAGGTGCAGAGGGTCATGTACGGCGCGACGCCGGTGCCGACGCGGCGTCACGGGTTCCCCGGCACACGACATAAGATGCGTCTGCGGCCGTCGACGACCCGGGATCCGTCTCGGGAGAGGGCGGCGCCGACGGCTCTTCGACCTGGCTCGAACGGAGGAGGTGGTCGCATGCGCCGGTTGGCATCGACCGTCGTCACCGTGCTCGTCCTCGCTGCCTGCACCCCGTCTGCAGCACCGAACACGACCACCACCACGACGCCACCCACCACGACCACCACCGCCACGTCGGCTGCCACGTCCGCCGGCGGTCCGCTGCGGTTCGTCACCGTCGAACTGGTCGACGCCGACACCGGGTGGGGACTCACCGTCGACGGCCGGGTCGTCCGCACCGTCGACGGCGGGGCCACCTGGACCGACGTCACCCCGGAACGACTCCCCGACGTCGCCGCCGTCGACTTCGGCGACGATCGGGCCTGGGTGGTCACCGGCGGCGGGGAAGTGTGGGTCGGTTCCGACGGTGGCGCCGACTGGGACGTCACCGCCGTCCCCCTCGAAGCGCCCTTCGACGTCGTCGACGTCGCCTTCTCCGACCCCGACCGGGGCTGGATGCTCGTCGCCGGACCAGGCGGTGCCGGGACCATCCCCGTCGCCGTCGTCGCCACCGGCGACGGCGGCCGGACCTGGCAGGTGGTGGCGGTTCCGTCACCCGACCCGGAGGTCGCCGCCCTGGAACGGGGGCATTCGAGCGGGCTGGGTGTCGGCGGCGACGGACGACTGTGGGTCACCAAAGACATCGGGCCCCGGCCCGAGGCGTGGCTGGCCGTCTCCCGGGACGGGGGCCGCAGCTGGACCGAACGGGTGGTGGACGTCGACGGTGGGGAGTTCTGCGGCACCTACGCCCCGCATCTCGACGGGGCCCGGTTCGGGGCGCTCATCGTCCGCTGCGACGACGGCGGCGCCTGGTTCGCCATGACCGGCGACGACGGGGAGACCTGGGACGTCGCCGCCCTCCCCGGCCCGGCGGCGGGTCTCGTCGTCTTCGAAGACGGTGCCGTCGCCTGGGGGCGGGACCTGTATGCGACGGTCGAACCGCCCGGTGTGTGGGAGACGCTGTGGACCTTCGACGCGGTCCCGTCGTCGCTGTCGCTACCCGACGCCGTCCACGGCCTCGCCGTCGTCGACGGCGAACTGTGGCGGACCGACACCGGCGGGGAGCGCTGGGTGCGGCTCAGCCCGGCCCTCCGCTGACCCGCCTCCGCCGACCCGCCACCCCCGACC
>WFOA01000080.1 GCA_015488325.1 Acidimicrobiia bacterium
CCCCGTCTTCGGAACCGAAGAGGTCAGTATCGGGGAAGGTCAGTATCGGGCATTGATATGGCTCTGCTCATGCCACACCGTATCGAGGACACCGTTGTTGATGTCGCCGCCTCCGAGGCACCCGTAGGGGGGGTGTCAGGATGTCTGTGTAAGTGGGTGGCGTCATCGGTCGGTTCAGACGATGGAGAATCGTCCGGGGAAGTAGATGGCCATGGCGTTCAGGCAGGCCTTCCATCCCCGTGTTCCGGTGCCGGCGTCACCTCCTCTCTCGCTGGTGATGTTACGCACTGCCAGATACAGCAGCTTGAGGGCGGCCCGCTCGGTGGGGAAATGCCCCCGGGTTTTGGTCACCTTCCGCAGCTGGTAGTTGATCGACTCGATCATGTTGGTGGTGTACACGACCCGACGGATCTCGGGGGGGAACGCCAAGTGGGGGATGAACACCTCCCAGGCGTTGCGCCACAGGTTCACGATGGCGGGATACTTCGCTCCCCATTCGGCTTCGAACGCCGCCATCGCTGCTTCGGCGGCGTCGATCGACGGGGCGGTGTAGATCGGTCGCAGCGACGCGGCGATCTTCTTACGGTCCTGATACGAGGCGTACCGGAACGACCCGCGCAGCAGATGCACCACGCAGGTCTGAACCGTCGCCTGCGGCCAGACCGCTTCGATCGCATCAGGCAGACCGTTGAGGCCGTCGCAGACGACGATCAACACATCTGAGACGCCCCGGTTCTTCAACTCGGAGAGCACCGACAGCCAGAACTTGGCGCCTTCGGCCTCCGAGTCGCCGATCCAGATGCCGAGGACGTGTTTGCGGCCGTCGAGGTCGACACCGACCGCCAGGTAGGCGGGACGGTTCGCCACCACCCCGTCACGGATCTTGACCATCAACGCGTCGATGTACACGATCGGATACATGACCTCCAGCGGCCGGTTGCGCCACGCCTCGAGCTCGTCCCACACGGCATCGGTCACCTTCGAGATCAGATCCGGGGACACCTCGACCCCATAGAGCTCCTCCAGATGGGCTCGGATGTCGCGCACCGTCATCCCTCGGGCATACAAGGCGATGATCCGCTCGTTGAAGCCCTTCAACCGGGTCACCCCCTTGGGGACGATCCTGGGAGTGAACTCGCCGTTGCGGTCACGGGGCACGTCCAGATCCACCGCCCCCACATCGGTGAGTACCACCTTGGGGGTCGTCCCGTTGCGGGAGTTCCCCGACCCCCGCCCCGCCGGGTCGTGCTTGTCGTAGCCGAGATGATCCGTCAGCTCCTCAGCCAACGCCCGTTCCAACACCGCCTTGGTCACCTGCGACAACAGCCCGTCAGGGCCCAACAGCTCCGCCCCTTCAGCCTCGACCCGTCCCATCAACTCATCCAACACGTCATCAGACACCAACGGCGTCGACGACACCACAGCCTTCTCGCTGTTCTCTGTGCTCATCACGGTCCTTCCACGGACCCCGAACTCCAACCGCCGGGGCCATCATGTCAGGCCACCCCACTTACACAGAGGATCTGACAGGCCCGTGCCGCACCCACTACCTCAAGAACCTGCTCACCAAGGTGCCCAAGTCCTCGGAGGCGATGGTGGCCACCACGGTGACGCCGCCGTCTTCGCCCAGGCCCTCCGCCGACGAGGTCTGGGCCCAACATCGCCGGGTCGTCGACCACCACCCTCCAGGTGTGCCTCACAGACGCCGCCGACCATCTCGACGGTGCCGCCGCCGACCTGCTGGCCTTCACCGGGTTCCCCAAAGCCCACTGGTCCCAGATCTGGTCCAACAACCCCCAAGAACGGCTCAACAAAGAAATCCGCCGGCGCACCAACGTCGTCGGCATCTTCCCCACCCGCCAAGCCATCATCCGCCTCGTCGGCGCCGTACTGGCCGAACAACACGACGAATGGGCCATCACCCGCCGCTACATGAGCCTCGACTCGCTCGCCCAAGCCCGCATCCGAGCCCTCGAACACCCCGACCCCGAACCCAAGGAGGTGGCAGCCCTCGAAGCAACCGGCTAAAACCACAACCACGAGGCCGACGCGGCATCACTCATACACCACGCCCCCGGACGTGACCGACTCGCCTGGCGGTACGAGTCGTCGTCGGACCTGTGGAGCCATCTCATGGGGCGCTGCCGGCGGAACCTGCGGGGTGCCTCGGGCCGGCCGCTGAGGAGACGGCACCTGTCAGCCAGCGCCGACTGTCGGCGTTCGAGTTCCTGGTGGGCGGTGAAGGTCGCAGGCGGGCATCGGTGTCGTGCACGTGGCGCAGTGGCGTCCGGCGGCCCTGTCCGGGGTCGACGTCACCGGCTGTGTTCTTCGTGTTCGAGCCGGAAGGTCCCCCAAGGGCCGGGCGGGTCATCCCGTCGGCCACACCTCGGTGGCCGGCGGACGGGCGGCGCGGATCCGCCTCAGGTAGTCGTTGAAAGAGGCCTTCCACTGTTCGTGGGCGCGCTGTTGGAAGGCGACCAGGTCGGGGCCGTCGAGACGCACCTCCGGATAGCGTTCGGCGAGGCGGCGGGCGAGGGCCACCGTCGCGGCGGCGTCGACGTCGGCACGGTGGACGTCGTCGAACGACACGCCGTAGTGGGAGGCGACCGCCGTGAGTGTGCGTTTTCCCGGCCGGTAGCGGTCGACGTAGCGGTCCAGGACGAGGGGGTCGATGAGGACGGCCGGGGGGACGTCGGGGAGCGCAGGAAGGTCGTGCCGGGCGAGTTCGTTGGTGAGGAGCGGCCAGTCGTAGGTGGCGTTGTAGACGACGATCGGTGTCCCTTCGGCGACCAAGTGGCGGATGGCGTCGCCGGTGGCCGCAAGCACGGCCGCCGGTTCCCCACCTGCTGCGGCGAGGTCGGCGGGGGTGATCCCGGTGAGGTCGGTGACGGCCTTCGGGAGCGGAACGCCCGGATCGACCAGCTGGTGGACGACCGCCTCGGACGTGCCGTCTGCGTCGACTCGGAACAGCCCGACTTCGACGATGCGGGCGGTGTCGGGATCTGCCCCGGTGGCCTCCAGGTCGAGGACGGCGAGGGGACGGTCATGCCAGGGCATGGCGCCAGGCTACCCCTCCCGGTGCGACACGCCGCACCTCGGGAGGGCGTCGGCCTCCCACCCCTGTCACCGAAACGTTCCGGCCGCGGCCGACCTGTCGACCCCATGGCTCCTGTTCCGACGCGGAAACGGAC
>WFOA01000081.1 GCA_015488325.1 Acidimicrobiia bacterium
CCGGTCGCCATGGCTTTCTCCCGCGCCTCCGCCACCTCGTCTCCCTGCCCGACGTCAGCGGTGTAGGTGATGACCTCCGCCCCGTGTTCTTCTCGCAACCAGGCGAGGATGACCGAGGTGTCGAGGCCACCCGAATAGGCGAGGACGACTCTCTTCATGGGTTCTCTCCGATTCGTTCGAGGCGCGCGGCCAGTTCGGCTGCGTCGTTGTGTTCGGTGGTGATGACGAGGACGGTGTCGTCGCCGGCGACCGTCCCCAAGACGTCGGCCACCCGTGCCCGGTCGATGGCGCCGGCGACCACCTGGGCGGCGCCGGGCGGTGTCCGCACGACGACGAGCTGCCCGCTGCCGACGATCGACTCGGCGTATTCGTCGAGGACGTGGGCGAGTTCCTCCAGGGCGGTGTCGACTTCGTCGGAGCCGCCGAGGACGTACCGGTGGCTGCCGTCTTTGCTGGCACCGATGGCGGCGAGGTCACGGGAGACGGTGGCCTGGGTGACGCCGTGGCCTCGCTCGGCGAGCAGCTCGACGATCTCCGCCTGGCTCCGGACGACGTGCTCTTGGAGGAGCCGTCGTAGGAGACGCCGTCGGGATGCGGTGTTGGCCATGGGGCGATTATACGTATATGCGCATAGAGTCCCAACTGTCAGCCGATCGTCACCCCGAGGCCGACGCCGATGGAATAGGTGACCCCGGCGGCGACCAGCCCCAGGATCAACGAACGCAGGCCCGTCCGCACCAGGCCGGTTCCCGTCACCAGGGCGGTGGTGGCGCCGAGGAGGAACAGGCCGCCCGCCGCCAGCCCCAAACTCGCAAACACCGCCGACGTGCCCTCCAGGAAGAAGAAGGGGATCACCGGGATGATCGCCCCGACCGAGAACAGCAGGAACGAGGCAATCGCCGCCTCCCAGGCCGACCCTCCGAGCTCCTCGGGGTCGATCCCCAGCTCTTCGCGGACCTTCGTGTCCAAGAACGCGTCGGGGTCACGCATCACGTCCTTGGCGGCCCGCAACGCCTCCTCGGCGTCCATCCCCTTGGCCTGGTAGATGAGGGCGAGCTCCTCCGCCTCGTCCTCGGGCATCATGAGGATCTCTTCCCGTTCCGTCTCGATCTGGGCCTGATGAAGCTCCCGGGAGCTCTGCACCGACAACCACTCACCGAGCGCCATCGAGATCGCCCCCGCCAACAGGCCCGCCAGACCCGACAGCAGCACCGCCGTCGTGCTGAACGCCGCCCCGGCCACCCCCATCACGAGGGACGTGTTCGACACGAGCCCGTCGTTCGCGCCCAGCACCGCCGCCCGGAGGGCGTTGCCACCCACCGCCCGGTGGCGACCCTCCAGACGGGCCAGCACCCCGCCCCGCACACCGTTGCGTGCCTCCTTCCGGAGGGCGTCGAGGATGACGGCGTGCGCCCGCTCGTCGGCGGGAAGCGACGTCCCCGCGGCTTCCGGCTGGTCGTCGTACATGGTCCGACCGCTCATCTCGGCGCTCGCCATCACCTGGGCGAGGACCCCGGGTCCCATCCGCCGAGCCAGCCAGGCGAGGATCCGTGACCGCGGCTCGGGTTCCCGGGACGGAACCTCGGCTCCGATCTCGGTGAGCTTCTCCTCCCAGAGGGCGGCGTGGCGCTCTTCGGTCTCCGCCAGCCGCAGGTAGACCCCCCGGATCGTCTCGTCGTCCTCGAGTTCGGCGGCGACCCGATACAGGTAGGCGCTGTTGATCTCCTCGGTGAAGTTCCGTTGATATCGCGCGGCGTCCTTCGTCATATTCCAACCCTCCTCCCGGTGACGCTAGCCGGGCTCACCGTCGAGGGTGTCGAGGGGGAAAGGTGCGCCATGGCCGGGGACGACCACGTCGACGACGCCGACCAGGGCCCGCCGCCACGCCTCCAGAGCGGCCTGGTCGGTGGCGAAGGGATCCCGGTCGGGTCCACCCTCGAACCACCACAGGTGGGTGAGGGCGTAGAGGCCTTCGACGGTGCCCACCAGGGTGGTGACATCTTGGGGGGTGTGGCCGGGGGTGGCGAGGAGCCGCACCGACGGGCTCACCTCGAAGCCGTCGGCCGGGCGGGTCGTCCACCGGTCGCGCTGGTAGATCGCCCAGTGGTCATGGACCCGGGCCTCGGGGAAGAGCCCGGCGTGGAGGGTGTGGTCGGGGTGGTGATGGGAGAGGACGACGTCGGTGACGTCGCCCGGTCCGAGACCGACGTCGGCGAGGGGGTCGAGGATCGCCGCCGGTGACGCCACCATCCCCGGATCGACGACGATCCGTTGGTCGCCGTCGACGACGAGGGTGACCGTCGAGGTCACCCGCTCCCCCACGGAGCCGGCATGGAGCAGATGCAGGCGGGCGGTTCGGGATCGGGGCAGCTCCATGCCGGGATCCTACGGCGCCCGGCGGCGACGGTCGATCCCCGGGAGCGGCGCCGTCCAGCGCCACACTCCGACGATGCCTCGGTCGACCCCTCGGACGACGAGGTCGCCGTCGGTGAAGACGACGCCTCGTCCCGCCAGGACTCCGGGGAAACCGTGGCGGACGTCGACGGGGATCGGCGTCCACTCCTCACCGTCCGCCGACACCCACAGGGCCGAGCCGGAGGGGTCCGTCGCCACCGCCAGTTCACCGACCGTGCCGAGGGACCAGGGTGAGAAAGGCACCGGAAGGTTGGCGACGACGGTCCCTCCCCGGCCGTAGACGACCACCCGGGGGTCCCCCTCTTCGCCTTCGCCGCCGACCACCAGCCGGTCACCGACCCGGACGAGGCCGACGGCGGTGGCCCCCTCGGGGAGGGTCGGCGGGTCGACACCGACGCCGACGAGGAGCTGGCGGTACCCGGCTCCGGCGCCCAAGGCCACCACCCCACCCTCCCAGGGGACCGCCGTGTACACGTACTCGACCCCTTCGGGCGCCGTCGCCACGTCGACGGTCTCCAGGTCGGGGTCCACGGCGACAGGGCCGATCCCCACCACCGTCGGCCCGTCGTCGAGGACGATCAGAGGTGCCACCGGCGGGCGGGCTTCAGCGACGACCGTCCAGTTCACCCCGTCGACGGACCGCCACACCGCCGGCTCCCGACCGTCGGACCATCCCGACAGGTACCAGGCACCGCCGACCCGGACCACGCCCTCGACCTGGCCGGCGTCCCGGGAACCCCACGAAGGCTGGACGAGCTCGTCCCCCACCATGATCCGGACGCCTTCGGCTTGGATCACCGTCAGCTCGGCCGAGTGGTAGACGACGAAGGCGGCGACCCGGCCCGGCACCTCCAGATCGACCCGTTCCCAGCCCGGCTGCCTCGTCGGCGTCAGGACTTCGCCGGGACGCCGGGACCACACCACCGGCTGGCCGGCGGCCGCGCCCACCACCAGGTCCCGGACGGCCCCACCCACCCACAGGC
>WFOA01000082.1 GCA_015488325.1 Acidimicrobiia bacterium
GTGTTGGTGCCTCCGACGTCGACGCCGATCCTCATCGGGCGTCGGGGGTGGTGTCGGGACGGCGGTGGGGCACGGGCGGTCTGTTTCGTCTGGGCACAGGCGGCCCATATCTTATATATTTTTGTGACCGTCGAGGAGGTATCGGTGTTCTTGGAGGGAAAGCGGGCGCTGGTGACGGCGTCGTCGAGGAACCTGGGCGCGGAGATCGTCCGGGCCCTCGCCGACGCAGGGGCATCGGTCGCCGTCAACTACCACGCCTCGGCCGATGCCGCCGTCCGGCTCGTCGACCGGCTCCCCGGCCGGGAGGCGGGCCGCCATGCGGCCGTGGCCGGCGACGCCACCACCCCCGACGGCGTCGAAACCCTCGTCTCGGCCGCCGTCGACGCCCTCGGCGGGGGCATCGACGTGCTGGTCAACAACGTGGGTCCCTTCTCGATGACCCCCTTTGCGGAGATGCCCGTCGAGGAATGGCAACGCATCTGGGACGCGAACGTCACCTCGGCCTATGTGGCGACCAAGGCGGTCGTCGGGCACATGCGGGCGTCCGGATGGGGCCGGATCGTCAACCTGTCGGCCGGGTCGGCGTGGCGGAGGAACCATTCGATCTACACCCTGGCCAAACAGGCGATCATCACCCTCACCGAAGCCCTCGCCCTCGAGCTGGCTCCCGAGGTCACCGTCAACGCCGTGGCACCGGGCCAGATCGTGGAGAGCGCCGACGACATGGCCGAGTTCGACCCCACCTTCGTCGAACGGGCCACCGCCGCCACCCCCCTCGGTCGGCTCACCACCCGGGCGGAGGTCGCCGGGATCGTCGTCGCCCTGTGCAGCCCCACCTTCGACATGGTCACCGGCGTCACCGTCCCGGTGGATGGAGGCTGGCGGCTCAACCGTCCGTGACCGCAGGACCGACCCCTGCTCACATCCGGCATCCCGACGACATCGAAGGCCGGCTCCACCCCGCGCAGGCTCCCCGCATGCCGTGTCGCCCGTCGGGCAGGGCGTCCGACCGGACATCTGGGCGGTGTCGGGCGGGTCTTCGGTCTCCGCCCGGTTCGATCGGGACCGTCGAGACGACACGAAGACGATCCCCCGATCCGGCGTCGCGGCGAGGCGGCGACCGCTAGGTTCTCTCGCCGTGTTGCAGCCGACCCTGCCCGACTACGACATCGCCGACTGGCAGCGGCGTCCCTTCCCCGAGCGTCTTCGGATGGTCTGCCGATCCTGGGCGGAGCAGGGATACGGCACCCCCTCCGCCGTCTACGTCGCCTACCTCGCCAAGATCGGCTTCTACATCGCCGGATGGGCCGCCTTCGTCGCCACCACCCCGGGTGTCGACGGTGGCATCGGCTCGTGGTGGGCGTCCGACATCGCCTTCCAGAAGGCCGTGCTGTGGACGGTGCTGTTCGAGGCGGTCGGTCTCGGCTGCGGCAGCGGGCCCCTCACCGGCCGCTACTTCCCGCCGATGGGCGGGGCCCTCTACTTCCTCCGACCCGGAACCACCAAACTGCCGCTCGTCCCCGGGTTGCCGCTGCTGGGGCGCCGCACACGGTCGTGGGTGGACGTCGCCCTCTCCCTGGCCCTGTACGGCCTCCTCCTGCGGGGGCTCCTCTCCGCCGAGATCGGAGCCGCCGAGGTGGTCCCGATCGTCGCCGTCCTCGTCCTGTTGGGCTTCGCCGACAAGACGGCGTTCCTCGCCACCCGCCCCGACCACTACCTGATCGTCCTCATCGCCTTCGCCTTCCCCGACTGGCTCGCGGCCACCAAGGCCATCTGGGTGGCGATCTGGTGGTGGGCGGCCACCTCGAAACTCAACCGACACTTCCCCTCGGTGGTGGCGGTGATGGTCTCGAACAGCCCCAGCATCCGGTGGCGTGCCTTCAAACGGGCGATGTACCGACGGTTCCCCGACGATCTGCGTCCGTCACGTCTGGCTGCGGTGATGGCCCACGGCGGCACCGTGGTCGAATACCTCTTCCCCCTCGGACTGGTCCTCGGTACCGGAGGCACCCTCACCGTCGTCGCCCTGGCGGTGATGGTGGCGTTCCACCTGTTCATCACCTCCAGCATCCCGATGGGTGTGCCCATCGAATGGAACGTGATGATGGTGTACGGCGGCTTCGTCCTCTTCGGTGTGAATGCCCCGGTGCGGGCCTGGGCGGTCGACTCGCCGCTGCTCGTCGCCGCACTGGCGCTGTTCCTCGTCGTCGTCCCCCTCGTCGGCAACCTGTGGCCCCGCCACGTGTCGTTCCTCATGTCGATGCGGTACTACGCGGGGAACTGGGCCTACTCGGTGTGGCTGTTCCGGCGGGGGGCGTCGGCGAAACTCGACGAGGCCCTCGTGAAGACCTCCCCCGGGCTACGGACCCAGCTCGGCCGGATGTACGACGACGTGACGACCACGGGGCTCCTGTCGAAGGTCATGGCTTTTCGGGCGATGCATCTGCACGGCCGTGCGCTGCAGACCCTCGTGCCGAAGGCCGTCGACGACATCGACGACTACGAATGGCTCGACGGGGAGTTGGTCGCCGGCATGGTGGTGGGGTGGAACTTCGGGGAGGGCCATCTCCACGACGAACGTCTCCTGACGGCCGTTCAGGCCCAGTGCGGCTTTCGCCCGGGGGAGTTGCGCTGCATCTTCGTCGAATCCCAGCCGATGGGACGGGGGACCATGCACTGGCGGATCTGGGACGCCGCCGACGGGAAGATGTCAGAGGGTCGGATCGCCATCCGCGAGCTGGTCGACCTCCAACCCTGGCCCGTGTGACGTCAGCGGATTCGGGGCACGTTCCGTCGGAACAGGGCGGCGTCGTCGACGCCGTCGAGCTCTTCGGCGAACCGGCGTCCGTCCCACACGGCGGCGGCGATCGTCCCCGGCGCGTAGGCGTCGCCGACCGGACGGACCCGGGGGCCGTGGCCGGAGAGCTCCCGGGCGAGGCGGTCTTCGGGGAGCCGGCTCGTCACCGCCACGAGGGCGTCGCCGAGGACCGTTTCGGTACGGCCCGTGAAGACACACGACGTGAGGATCCCCTCGGGGTGGCGGGCCTCGAGGAGACGGTGAGGGACGATCGTCACTCCGAGCTCGAGGAGGCGACGCTGGATCCGGGCCTGTTCCAGGGTGTGGTGGGTCCAGTGGGAGACGTCGGCGACCGGCGTGACGAGGGTCACGTGGTATCCGTCGGAGGCCAACAGTTCGGCGACGGCCCCGCCCAGGTAGTAGTGGTCGTCGTCGTAGACGACCACCCGGGCACCGTCGGGCCGGGCGCCGTCGAGGAGGTCGTCGGGGGTGAGGACCTCTCCGAGGTCGACGGGTTGGAGCCTGCTCACCCCGACGCCGTCGCGTCGCCACCGGGCTCCGGTGGCGACGGCGATGTGATCCCAGGGGTAGTCGAGGATCTCGTCGGCGGACATGGCACTCTCGAAGTACACCTCGACGTTGGCGAGCTTGTCGATCTGGCCGACTCGGTAGTCGACCACCCGTCTCCAGGTGGCCAACCCGGGGAGGGTCGCCTCCCGGGCGGCTCGTCCCCCCAGGGTCCGGCTCGCTTCGATGAGGACGACGTCGTAGCCGCGTTTGCCTGCACCCATCGCCGCTTCGAGCCCGGCGGGCCCGCCTCCCACCACGAGGACCTTCTCCCGGGCCTCCACCACGGAGAACCGCTCCGGGTGCCAG
Organism: Acidimicrobiia bacterium; assembly: GCA_015488325.1. GTDB lineage: Bacteria > Actinomycetota > Acidimicrobiia > Spongiisociales > ZC4RG35 > S012-128. Next base: position 3,674 of record WFOA01000082.1, read on the forward strand.
CCGCGCCGCCACTCCTCGCCCATCGCCGGGTTCTGGGTGCAGCGGATCGGCGACATCGTGAAGTCCCCGGACACGCAGATGTTGCAGCCGATGCATTCCCGGATGTCGTCGAAACGGCCTTCGGCGATCTTTCGGGGCAGGAAGGGGTCGGCGATGGAGGGGCGGGCGGCCCCGATGAAGTCGAGGATCCCTTCCCGCACCATCCGGAGCATCGTCTCGGGGGAGGTGAACCGCCCGACCCCGACCACCGGTTTGGACGTGAGGGCCTTGAGTCCGCGTACGAAGTCCTCCTGGCCGCCCTCGGGGCCGAACCGGGCCGTGACCGAGTCGTCCTCCCAGCTTCCCACCATGAAGTCCCACAGGTCGGGGAGTTCGCCGATCATTTCGAGGAGCCGACGGACCTCGTCACGGTCGAGGCCTCCCGGTGCCCGCTCGTCGGCGACGATGCGGCATGCCACCGCGGCCTTCCCGTCCGCCTCCTCCAAGGTGTCCTCCAGGACTTCGCGTAGCAGACGGGCACGACGTTCGAGGGTCCCTCCGTAGGCGTCGGTGCGGGTGTTGGTTCGTGGCGACAGGAAATGCTGGAGGGTGCTGAGCCCGTGCCCGGCGTAGACGTAGACGATGTCGTATCCGGCGTCGATGGCCCGGCGGACGGCCGCACGATGCCAGCGGCGGAGGTCGGCGATGTCCTCCAGGGTCATCTGGCGGGCCTGGACGGGAGCGATCTTCCCGGCGAGGGGGAGGTGTCCGGGCCCCATCGGCGGTACCCGCGCCGTGTAGTTGGCCACCGACATCCCGTTGTGGACCAGCTCGATCGCCGCCAGCGCACCGTGGGCGTGGATGGCGTCGGTGACGAGCCGGTGGGCGGGGAGGTCGTCGTCGTCCCAGATGCGGCCTTCGATCCACGGGGTCGTCTCCGAACTGGGATGGATCTCGGTCTCTTCGGTGGAGACCACCGCCCATCCGCCTTCGGCCTTCGTTCCCCGCATGGCCGCCAGGGCGTTGGGATCCCGGTATCCCATCCCGTTGCAGTGGGGGACCTGGTAGAAGCGGTTGCGGGCGGTGACCGGACCGATCGTCACCGGCTCGAAGAGCACGTCGAAGCGGGGATCCCGTGGCATGGTCGTCGGAGGCTACCCGGGCGACCGGTCAGCGGACCTCGACGATCGCTTCGATCTCGACGGGGATGTTCATGGGGAGCGAGCCCACCCCGACCGCCGACCGGGCGTGACGTCCCGCCTCGCCGAAGACGTCGACGAACAGGTCGGAGCAGCCGTCGATCACGGTGGGATGGCGGGTGAATTCGGCGACGGCGTTCACCATCCCCAGGACTTTCACCACCCGGGCGACCCGGTCGAGGGAGCCGAGGTGGTGGCGGAGGGTGGAGAGGAGGCCGAGGCCGGTGAGGCGGGCGGCTTCGACCGCTTCGTCGATGTCGAGGTCGTCACCGACCCGACCCACCACCCATGTTCCGTCGGGACGCAGCGGACCGTGACCGGAGGTGTAGGCGAGGTCGCCGGTCTGGACGAAGGTGACGTAGGAGGCGAGGGGGGCGGGGACGTCGGGGAGGACGAGGCCCAGTTCGGTGATACGAGCTTCGGCAGACATGTTCCGATCCTACGTCGCCGACGACCTCGCGCGCCGTCGGCTATATTGCAAGCCGTATGCAACAACGACGCGGAGGGGATCGATGAGCGGTTCCGAGCTGGCACTGTTGGGGGCGTCCTACCTGTTGGGGTTGCGCCACGGGTTCGACTGGGACCACATCGCCGCCATCACCGACATCACCAGCTCCCAGGACGACCGCCGAACGGCCCTGTGGTATTCGACGCTGTACGCCCTCGGCCACGGGATGGTGGTCATCGTCCTCGGCGCTGCCCTCATCCTCTCCGGGTTCGCCGTCCCCGACGGGGTGGAGACGTTCATGGAACGCCTCGTCGGCGCCACCCTGGTGTTCTTGGGGATCTGGGTGTTCGTCTCCCTCCGCCGCCACGGCTCCGACATCCGGCTTCGGAGCCGCTGGATGCTCCTGTTCCAGGCCATCTGGCGGATCAACCGCCGGGTTCAGGCCTGGATGCGGCGCCGAGGCCTCACCGTCGAGCATCGGCACGGCCGGGTAGTGGAGCACAGCCACGGACCGTCGTCGGGCCACCCCCACGGCGTCGCCCCCGCCCGGGAAGGGCCGGGTGCCGCCGCCATCGCCCCGGCCGACATGCCCTTCACCAACTACGGGGTGCGGACGTCCCTCGGGGTGGGGATGCTGCACGGGATCGGCGCCGAAACCCCCACCCAGGTGCTCATCTTCCTCACCGCTGCCGGGGCGGGGGGCCGCGGTCTCGGCCTCGCCACCTTGGTGATCTTCGTGGCCGGCATCGTCACCATGAACACGATCATCGCCGTCGGCTCCACCCTCGGGTTCATGACCGCCGCCCGGTCGAAGCGGATGTACGTCGCCGTCGCCGTGGTGGTGGGGATCTTCAGCTTGGCGATCGGCACCCTCTTCATCTTCGGCGCCTCCGACCTGCTGCCTCCCCTCAACTGACCCCGACCGCCGGACCGGTGCGGGCGGCGGCCGATACGATGGGTCGGGTGAGGACCGCACCGGCCGTGCCCCGCCGACCCGGTCGGCTCCCCGTCGTCGGGGACTACTTCGCCTTCCGGCGGGACCGGCTCGGGTTCTGGACCGATGTGGGTCGCCTCGGGCCGGTGGTGGAGGTCCGGTTCGGCACCCAGGCCTTCTGGGTCGTCACGTCCCCCGAGGTGGCCGAGCACGTACTCCTCGGGGCGGCGCGGGACTATCCCCGGGATCGACGTCTCATGGCCCTGAACCGGGGTCCGGGTCCCGAGCTCATGTTCAACACCGACCGGTGGGAGGAGTGGCGGTGGCGGCGACGGCTGCTCACCCCCGCCTTCCACCGTCACACCGTCACCCGGTTCGCCGAGACGATGGTGGCCCACGCCGTCCGGGCGGCCGACGAGTGGGCCGAGGCGGGGACCATCGAGCTGCAGGGACGGATGCGGACCCTCACCATGAGGGCGATCCTCGAGACGATGTTCTCGGTGACCCGCGACGACGAGGTGGCCCGCCTTCAGGAGTCCTTCGAGGTGTCGTCGCAGGTGGTGAGCGGCCGGGCGGCGGCTCCGGTGCCGGTGCCCTGGTGGCTGCCCAGCCCCGCCAACCTCCGACTCCGGCGGCTCACCCGCTACCGGTGGGGGGTCCTGGCAGGGATCGTCGAGGAGCGGATCGCCTCGGGTCGGGTCCGAGGCGACCTGCTGGACCTGCTCTTGGCTCGACATCTCACCGAGGAGGAACGGCGGTTCGGTCCGGCCGACCTGGTGGGGGAGATGTCGGGGATCGTCTTCGCCGGGCACGAGACCACCGCCGAGACGACCACCTGGCTCCTGTACCTCCTGTCCACCCATCCGGAGGTCGAGGCCCGCCTGCGCCGGGAGATGGCCGACGTCCTCGGGGATCGGGACCCGACACCGGCCGACGTGGAGGAGATGCCGTACCTGGACCGGGTGGTCTGTGAGACCCTCCGCCTCTACCCGCCGGTGTTCCTCACCCTGCGGGAGGCGGACGTCACCCACCGGGTGGGCGACCTCGTCATCCCCAGGGGCACCCGGCTGGTGATCAACATCCGGGGCCTGCATCTCGACCCGGCGGCGTGGCCCGACCCCGAAGGGTTCGACCCGGACCGTTTCGCCCCGGGGGCGGGGTCGCGGCACCGGTTCCAGTTCATCCCGTTCCTGGCCGGCCCGCGCAAATGCCTCGGCGACCATTTCGCCATGCTGGAGATGCGGCTGGTGGTCCCCACGCTGCTGCGCCGTCTCCGGCTCCGCTACGCCGGGGAGAGGCCGCCCCGTCCCCGGGCCGGGTTCACGATGTCGGTGGACGGGGGGATGCCGATGTGGGTGGAGGCGGTGAGCTGACCTCCGGTGGTGCGGGTTCCGGAGGGTGGCTGGGCGGGGTCGGAGCGGAGTCG
>WFOA01000083.1 GCA_015488325.1 Acidimicrobiia bacterium
CAATGGCGTGCCGATGCCCCGCTGGTCGACCTCGCCGTCACCGTGCTGCGCCTGCGGGACGCTTCGAATGCATCCGCCGGACCGTTGGAGGCGATACGTGGCGACCAGGATCCCGCCTCCCTTCCCGACGATGTCGTGGTGGTCGACGGGTCGGAGCCGGTGGTGAACATCACCTCGGATGCCGTGGTCGTCTACCAGGAGACCGACGACCCCCCCGACGTCCTCGAAGGACGGCTCCGGGAGGCGTTGGTCGAGGAGGGGTGGACGCCGGGGGCGGAGAGCGACGTCCCGGGCGGCCGGGAGTTCGTGTGGTCGAGCCCGGCACGAACCTGCGTCTATCAGGTGGTGGAGGGGGTCGTGGCCACGGCCGAGGTGTGGATCCGCTGCGTCGCCGCCGAACCCGGCGGCTGACCCGGCCGGACATCGGTCTTCCGGCTCTACCGGCGGCAGGGAGCCGACCGCTACGCTGGCGGTATGAAGGACCCAATTCGAGTGGCCGTGACCGGCGCCGCCGGCCAGATCGGCTACAGCCTGCTGTTTCGTATCGCCGCCGGTGAGATGCTGGGTGCCGACCAGCCGGTCGACCTCTCCCTCATCGAGATCCCGCCGGCGTTGCCCGCCCTCGAAGGGGTGGTGATGGAGCTGGAGGACTGCGCCTTCGGGCTGCTCGGCGACGTCGTCACCACCGACGACCCCGAAGTGGGCTTCGCCGACGCCGACATCGCCATGCTGGTGGGGGCGATGCCCCGGAAGAAGGGGATGGAACGCTCCGACCTCCTCGAAGCGAACGGCAAGATCTTCCAGGTACAGGGACGGGCGTTGGCGTCGTCGGCGAAGAAGGACGTGAAGGTCGTCGTGGTCGGGAATCCGGCCAACACCAACGCCCTCATCGCCGTCAACAACGCCGAAGGTCTCGACCCGACGAACTTCTCGGCGATGACCCGCCTCGACCACAACCGGGCGAAGACCCAGCTCGCCAAACGTGTCGGGGTGCCCGTCACCGCCGTGAAGAAGATGACGATCTGGGGGAACCATTCGACCACCCAATACCCGGACCTCTTCCACTGTGAAGTCGACGGGAAGAACGCCTGGGAGGCGGTGGGTGACCCCGACTGGGTCGCCGAGGTCTTCATCCCGACGGTGGCCAAACGGGGTGCCGCCATCATCGAAGCCAGGGGCGCCTCTTCGGCCGCATCGGCCGCCAACGCCGCCATCAACCACGTCCACGACTGGATCCTCGGGACCCCCGAAGGCGACTGGGTGAGCATGGCAGTCGTCTCCGACGGCTCCTACGGGGTGCCCGAAGGGCTGGTGTCGTCGTTCCCGGTGACCTGCCGGGACGGACGCTGGGAGATCGTCCAGGGCCTCGAGATCGACGACTTCAGTCGTCAGCGGATCGACGCCTCGGTGGCCGAGCTGATCAAGGAACGGGACACGGTCCGGGAACTCGGTTTCGTCTGAGGTCGGATTGGGGGCCGAACGCGGCGCGAGCTAGCGTCGGCTCATGCCGAATCGACGCCGTCCGGGCGCGCCCTGGGGAAGGCATCAGCGCCGGCCTCCCAACCTGCGATGAACGCCCTCACCCTCTCCACGTTGCTGGCCCTCGCCGGCCTCGGCCTCGGTGCAGGATGGCTGGGGGCGCTGGTCGGCATCGGCGGTGGCGTCATCATCGTCCCCGCCCTCGTCCTCGGATTCGGACTCGACTTCCAGGTGGCGGTCGCCGCGTCCCTCGTGGCCGTCATCGCTACCTCCACGACGGCCGGGAGCGTGTACGTGGGGCGGGGGATCGCCAACATGCGTCTCGCCCTGACGTTGGAGGTCGCCACGACGGTGGGGGCGATCGCCGGCGGTCTGGCTGCGGCGGTACTCGCTGAAGACGTCCTGGCTGGGATCTTCGCGGTGGTGATGGCGGCGACGGCGGTGCTCATGCTCCGAGGTGCGCAGCGGCCCCGCGACAGGACCGTGGAGACCGTCCCCGAGGACGCCACCGGCTGGGAGGAGCCCGGCACCCTCGCCGGTGCCTACATCGACGACGTTCGCGGCGGGCTGGTGCGGTACCGGGTCGAACACCTTCCGGTGGGCTGGTCGGTGTCGCTCCTGGCCGGAGGGGTGTCCGGAATGTTGGGTGTCGGCGGCGGATTCTTGAAGGTGCCGGCGATGAATCTGGGGATGGACGTCCCCGTCAAGGTCGCCGCCGCCACCTCCAACTTCATGATCGGGGTGACGGCCGCCGCCAGCGTCTTCATCTACTTCGCTCGGGGGTTCGTCGAACCGCTCGTCGTCGCCCCGCTCACCCTGGGGGTGATCGTCGGCTCGTGGCTCGGCACCCACTCGTCGGGCCGGGCCCGTCCCGAGATCCTGAAACGGGTGATGGCCCTCATCTTGGCGGTCGTGGCCATCCAGATGGGTCTCCGGGCCGTGGGGGTGACCTTCGGTGGCTGAGCGGCCCGGACCCCCACAGGTGCAGATGCGCATCCAGACGCTGCTGCGCGTCGGTCTCGGATTGGCCACCACGTTGATCGTCGTGGGCACCGGGATCGCCTTGGGGGAGGGGGAGCGGGTGCCCGTCCCGGTGCGCCTCGCCGGCCTCTGGCGGGACGGATCCATACCCGACCGGGTCGCCGCCACCGGGATCCTCATCCTCGCCCTCACCCCGGTCGCCGGGGTCGTGACCCTGATCTGGTCGTGGTGGAGGGAAGGGGACCGCCGGTTCGCCCTCGTCGGGATCGTGGTCGTGGCGGTGCTGGCGGTCGGGGTCCTCCTCGGACACGCCTGATCGGCCTGTCCGGTCCGGGTGGGGAGCCGGCGGGCTTGAGGTCGAAGGGTCGCGGGCCGTAGAATCACACCGGTGTCATTCGTTTCCCGACCAGGAGGGACACACCTATGAACAAGTCCGAGCTCGTCGAGGCCGTGGCGAAGGCGGTCAAGTCCTCCAAGGCCGAGGCGCAGGCTCACGTCGATGCGGTGATCGACACCATCTCGAAGAGCCTGAAGAAGGGGGAGAAGGTCTCCATCACCGGTTTCGGCACCTTCGAGGTGCGCAAGCGTGCCGCCCGGACGGCCCGCAACCCCCAGACCGGCGAGACCATCAAGGTGAAGGCGTCGAAGGCTCCGGTGTTCCGGGCCGGCAAAGGGTTGAAGGATCTCGTCAACAACCGGAAGAAGTAGCGGACCGACCCACGCAGAGGGCCCCCGACGACGTCGGGGGCCTTTTGCGTGTCGACGGGTCCGTGTTCGGGGTCAGTACTCGACGTCGATGCCTTCGACGGCGTTGCCCCACTGCTGGATCGCCGACTGGTGCATCATGAGCTTCGCCAGGTTGCCGCTGACCTTCAGTTTGCCGGTCATGAAGGCGGTCTGGGTGTTGAGCTCGCCGCGGGAGATGGCGGCGGCGGTGTCGTAGGTCTGGCCGACGGTCACGTCGGGATTCTCCAAGGTGCCCAGGGCTACCTCCGCTTCACCGCCGGAGGTCTTCAGGTAGTAGGAGATGTCGCCCTCGGGACCGTCGGAGACATTGAATTGGAGGCTCAGATCGGCGTTGCCGATGGCACTCTTGAACCCGTCATGCGAGTTGAGGGCTTCGGTCACCGCCTGGGCCCATTCCTCGCTCAGGAACTTCACAGCCACGCCTGCTCCTTCCGTCGTGGTGGTGGACCACACCGAGGCTAGCAGTCGGCCACGGATTTGACTAAGGGTTCAAAAACAGGGGAGATCAGCCGGAAAGGCCCGCATCCCGCAACGCCGCCTCGATCGCCCGCACGCCCCCGCGTCCCACCGGTCGCAGGGGACGGCGGGGCGCTCCCGGTGCGAGCCCGACGACCGCCGACGCCGCCTTCGTTCCGGCGACACCGTGGGCTTCCACCACCTGTGTCAGCTCGGTGAGGCGGCGCTGGGCGGCGGCCACCGCCGTCGGGGAGCGTCCCGGCCGACTGGTGAGCTCCGCCAGCAGCGGCACCGCGTAGTTGGCGGAGGCGGTGATCGCCCCGTGGGCTCCCGCTCCCATCGCCAACGACACCGACGCCGACGCCCCGTTGAAGACGAGGAAGCCGTCGTCGCGGGCGGTCACCGTGCGGAGGATCCGTACGGCGTCACCACCCGAATCCTTCATCCCGACGACGCCGGGGAGCCGACGGAGCTCGTCGATCGCCCCGTCGGCGAGGCTGTAGGCGGTGACGACCGGCACCGAATAGAGGAACACGGGGATCCCGGCTCGGTCGGCCACCTCCCGGAAGAACCCGACGACCAGTCCGGTTCGGCCCCGCACCAGGGTGGTGGGGGTGAGGACGAGGACGGCGTCGGCTCCGCCCTCGACCGCCTCGGCGGTCTGCGCCAGGGCGGCTCGGGTCGACTCGGCTGCCACACCCGTCATGAGAAAGGCACGCCGCCCCAGCGTCTCCCGGGCGGTGGCGGTCAGGGCCCGGCGTTCCCCGGGTTCCAGGTAGGGACCTTCACCGGTCGACCCGCCGAGGAGGAACCCTCGGATCCCCCGCTCCCACAACGTGGTCAGGTTGTGGACGTGGGCAGGCAGGTCGAGGTCTCCCCTCCGGGTGAACGGGGTGATGAGCGCCGGGAGCAGGCGGGGCGGTGTGCGCATGACCCGATCGTAGGACGGCGGTCAGAGGTCCGGTTCGCACACCAGACCCCACACCCGAGGCCCGCGCCGCAGCGATCGGACGCTCGCCACCCGAAAACCCCGACGCAGAAACCAGGGGAGGTTGGCGGGGTTGTGGGTGACGGCGTACACGGCGCAGCCCGTCGCCGCCGCCCGGCGGGCGCCGCGCTCGACGAGGCGTGAGCCGTGGCCACGGCCCCGGGCCCCGGGGTCGGTGGCGACGAGCTCCAACGTCCAGTGGGGACGGCCTGCGGTGTCGGAGGCCGCCCGCCGTTCCACGTCGACGCCGGCGGCTCGGAGGCGCAGCACCGCCGGGATCCCCAGTCGGACCGGTGCCCAGGCGAGACGGTGGCGCAGGGCGACTCCGGGAGGGAGGGGACGGGACACCTCGGGCGGCCGCCACACGGCGACCCCGGCCTCGTCACGGTCGATCAGACAGGTGTCGGCCAGCGCCTCCACCAGCGCCCCCATCAGCCAGCAGAGCCGGCGGAGACGACGGTCGCGGTCTCCGGGGAGCGCCCAGACGTGGAGGGGATCGTCGACGAAGGCCGCCGCCAGCAGGTCGGCCGTCTCCACGACCCGGTCACCCGTTGGGGATGAGATGCACCGGGTTTCCGACGATGTACGCCCGCCAGGTGGTGGTGTCGTTCACCGAGTTCGGATAGTTGTAGTTCACCTTCCACCAGCAGTTCACCGAACAGGTGTAGGAGGTGGGCAGGGTGATCTCCAGCTTGATCCAGTCGCCGTTGTAGCGGTCGTCCCAGACGCTCTGGGCACCACCGCTCTGGGCGAAGAACTGACACGGGCTGAGGGTGCCCCGATACGTCCACGGGTCGGGCCACTGCAGCTTCACGTACTGTTCGCAGGAGGCGAACACCGACCAGCTCCCCGGCCCCGAAGGCGCCATGATCTGGATGGTGCCGCCCGGGTTGGCTTCGCCCGGGTCGTACAGCTCGACGACGAAGGTCTTGCCCCGGTAGATGTCCGACACCTCGGCCAGGTAGAACTGGGTGGTGGTCCCCGAAGCGTTGTTGTAGATCGACATGTCCCCGAGCCCGTACAGGCGGGCGGCGTTGCCGGGGGAGACGGCGCGGACCGAATACCGGTTCAGGCCGTCGTCGTTGCCGCCGGAGTCCAGTACCTGGACCTGGACGACGTAGATCCCCGTCGACGGGTTGTTGACGGTGAAACAGCCCGCCGGCGACGACCACACGTAGGGGTCGCTCTCGGGAACCTGGGGGACCGGTGGGATGTCGACCGAGCAGAGGAGCGTGTTGTCGGAGATGTCGAGGGGTGTGGGATCGGGGGCGTAGAGACGGACCCGGACGGTCTGTCCGCAGTCCGGTCCGCCCGAGTTCCAGCTGACCTCGCAGCCGCGGTCGCCGGTGCGGATCCCGTCTCCGGTGGGGTATCCGCCCGAGTCGTTGCGGAACTCGACGTCGACGAACTGGATGGTGAACGACGAGGCGCCCTGGGCTTCCACTCCGTACAGGTAACCCCGCTCCCGCCACGTCGGGTTCTGGGCGCAGCCCGAGTTGCCGCTCCCGGCACCGTCGTCGCAGTACGACGAGTAGGCGTCACCCATCCGGGTGTCGGTGTGGCGGCCGTGGATGTTCGCCCAGAAGTTCGGTTGGCCGCTGCATCCGGGCTCGCCCGGATCACAGGAGTTCCCGAACTGGTTTTCGGGGCTTCCCAGCGGCAGCGGCGGGACGTATTCGGCCCGGGCCCGACGGGAGACCGTCATGGTGTCGATCCCGAACACCTTCAGGAAGAACGTGGGGACGACGTCGGTGACGGTCACGTCCACCTGGTTGGGTTCGTTGGGGACCTGGGCGACGGTGACGGTGACACCGTCGACCCCGTCCGTGTAGCCGTTGGCGGTGGTCACTTCGTTGGCGGCGACGATGGCGGCGGGGAAGTCCTGGGGCATGTGGACGACGGCGGCGAGGGCACCGGCGTCGGCGGTGCGTTGCACCTGGGCGGCGTTGATGTAGAACCACCCGAGGTCCACGGCGAAGGCGGCCATCCCCAACAACACCGTGAACATCACGGCGACGAGGGGGACCGACACTCCCCGTTCGTCGGCGTGGAGGCGGTGGACGAAGGACCTGGGCGTTCGCATCGGCGTCTCCTGAGTCATGAGCCGAGTCCGTTGTCCGGCTCGAGGCGCATCACCGTTCGGTCGGTCCAGGTGACCGTCCCGGTCCAGGGCGGGACCCCGGTGATCCATTCGTGGGTGTAGGTGACCCTGACCCCCACCTCATCCAGGTTGGTGACCACCACCGACCGGCTGGCCGGCGTCCAGGGGCAGCCGTTGGCGCAGGTGAGGTTGGTGGTGGCGGAGTTGGTGCAGTTCAGGCCGCCCGTGGCGGGGGTGTAGAGGTTGAGTTTCGTGGCCGGGTCGGAGGGGTCCCCGTTGGCGTCGGCTTCGTAGATCTCCACCGAGACGAGGGAGCCGTACCGGAGGGCGCAGGCGGCCTGTTCCACCGAACGGAGGATCGACTGGTCGGCGCCGGGGGTGTCGCCGGCGGCGGCTCCGACCCGGGCGCCGGTGCGGGCGGCGTTCGCCATGGTGAGCCGGTCGATGGCGGCGAACCCGATCTCGGCCAGGCCGATGGCGAGGACGAGCAGGATCGGCAGGATGATGGCCGCCTCCACCACCGCGGCCCCTCGATCCCGGCGACGTATGGTCCTCCTCATTCGAAGATCTGGGGCTCGATCTGGAACTCGACGGCGGTGTTGAACGTCGACGTCGACGCGAACATCCCGGTGATCCACTGGTGGTCGTAGGTGATGCTCACCCCGATACGGTCGGTGACGGGGGCGGACACGTCACGGGTCACCGGGTCCCACACCGGCACCGCGTAGGGCGGCGTGGGAAGGTCGGGGTCGGGACAGGGGTTCCAGTCGCAGCAGTCGGTGCCGTTGCAGTTCGACCCCGGCGTGTAGTAGTAGGTGGTGCCGACCCCGGTCTGGGGGTTGTAGATCTGGACGTGTTGGATGCTGACACTGGCCGCCGCCGCCATCGTCGCCGTGATCTCGTCGAGGATGAGGATGTCGGCCCGGAGGTCGTTGCCGTAGGTGGCGCCGGCCCGGGCCCCTTCCCGGGCGGCGTGGCTCACCGAGAGCCAGCTCTTGAACGCCATCCCGAACTCGAGGACGGCCACGATGGCCATCAGCACGATGGGGAGGACCAATGCGGCCTCCACCATCGTGGCTCCGCGCTCCCTGTTGTGCATCCTCCACCGACCCAGTCTGGAGAACTACTCATCGGCAGGGTAGGCGAAAAACTGGAGTTGAGTCACCCGTTTCTTGCGGGACGTCGGGGCCGGTGCGGTCAGCCCTGTTGGGCGACGAGGCGGCGGTTCTTGAACTTGGCCTTGACGTAGTCGTGGTTCAAGAGCGCGATGAAGTCGATGGAGATCGACTTGGGGCAGGCCTTTTCGCATTCGCCGTGGTTCGTGCAGGACCCGAAGAACTCCTCCATCGTGTCCACCATCGCCACCACCCGGTCCCACCGCTCCGGCTGTCCCTGGGGCAACAGGTTGAGGTGCGCCACCTTGGCGGCGGTGAACAGGTTGGCGGCGCCGTTGGGACACGCCGCCACGCAGGCGCCGCAGCCGATACAGGCGGCGGCGTCGAAGGCGGTGTCCGCCACCGGCTTCGGCACCGGGATCTCGTTGGCGTCCGGGGGCGACCCGGTGTTCACCGAGATGTAGCCGCCCGCTTCGATGATCCGATCGAAGGCGGAGCGGTCCACCATGAGGTCCTTCACCACCGGGAAGGCGGCTGCCCGCCACGGTTCGACGGTGATCGTGTCCCCGTCGGAGAACTTCCGCATGTGGAGCTGGCAGGTGGCGGTGCCGAGCTGGGGGCCGTGGGGGAGCCCGTTGATCATCACCCCGCAGGCACCGCAGATCCCCTCCCGGCAGTCGCTCTCGAAGGTGATCGGCTCTTCGCCTTGGAGGACGAGCCGCTCGTTGAGGACGTCGAGCATCTCCAGGAAGGACATGTCGGGACTCACGTCCTCCACCAGGTACGTCTTGAACCCGCCGGGGGAGGAAGGTTTCGCCTGTCTCCACACCTGAAGCGTGATGTTCATCTCGTCACTCCCCTGGCCGTCACTTGTAGCTTCTCGTCGTCGGCGTCACGAACTCGAAGGTGAGGGGCTCCCGATGTAACACCGGCTCGGCTCCCGTCCACTCCCACGCCGAGACGTAGGAGAACTCGTCGTCGCGCCGCAGCGCCTCGCCTTCGGGGGTTTGGTACTCCTCCCGGAAGTGGGCGCCGCAGGACTCTTCCCGTTGGAGGGCGTCGATGCACATGAGCAACCCGAGCTGGAAGAAGTCGTCCACCCGGCCCGCCTTCTCCAAGGACTGGTTCACCGTCTCGTTCTCGCCGAGCACCCTGACGTCGGTCTTGAACTCTTCGTAGAGGGCCGGGATCTCCGACAGGGCCTTCTGGAGGCCTTCGGCGCTGCGGGACATGCCGCAGTAGTCCCACAGGATCCTGCCCAACTCCCGGTGGTAATGGTCGACGGTGCGGGTGCCCCGGCTCTGGAGGAAGCGGGCGATCTGGTCTTCGACGGCGTTGCGGGCCTCCGTGAACGCCGGGTCGTCGGTCGGGACCGGGTCGGTGTTCAGGTAGTCGGCCAGGTAGTCGCCGATCGTGTAGGGCAGGACGAAATAGCCGTCGGCGAGGCCCTGCATGAGGGCCGACGCCCCCAGCCGGTTGGCGCCGTGGTCGGAGAAGTTCGCCTCCCCGATGGCGAACAGCCCGGGGATGGTGGTCATCAGGTTGTAGTCCACCCACAGGCCTCCCATCGTGTAGTGGGGGGCCGGGTAGATCCTCATCGGCACCTCGTAGGGGTTCTCGTCGGTGATCCGCTCGTACATCTCGAAGAGGTTGCCGTACCGTTCTTCGATCACGTGCTTGCCGAGCCGGGCGATGGCGTCGGCGAAGTCCAAGTACACGCCGTTGTGGCGGGGTCCGACCCCGTGACCCGAGTCGACCATGCGTTTCGCCGCCCGCGAGGCGACGTCCCGGGGGACCAGGTTGCCGAACGCCGGGTACATCCGTTCCAGGTAGTAGTCCCGTTCGTCTTCGGGGATCTCATTGGGTGGGCGGTCGTCGCCGGGGTTCTTCGGCACCCAGATGCGTCCGTCGTTGCGGAGCGACTCGGACATGAGGGTGAGCTTCGACTGGAACTCGTCGCTCTGGGGGATGCAGGTGGGATGGATCTGGGTGAAACACGGGTTGGCGAACGCGGCGCCTTTCTTGTGGGCCCGCCAGATGGCGGTGGCGTTGCAGTTCATCGCGTTCGTGGACAGGTAGTAGACGTTGGCGTAGCCGCCGGTCGCCAGCACGACCGCGTGGGCGGAGTGGGAGGTGATCTCGCCGGTGGTGAGGTCCCGGACGATGATCCCGACCGCCCGGCCGTCCTTCGTCACGAGATCCAGCATCTCCTTGCGGGTGTGCAGCGTCACCGTGCCGGCGTGGACCTGGCGCATGAGCGCCTGGTAGGCACCGAGGAGGAGCTGCTGGCCGGTCTGTCCGCGGGCGTAGAACGTCCGCGACACCTGGGCGCCTCCGAAGGAGCGGTTGTCCAACAGGCCGCCGTATTCGCGGGCGAAGGGGACGCCCTGGGCCACTGCCTGGTCGATGATGTTGAGGGACACCTGGGCGAGGCGGTAGACGTTCGCCTCCCGCGACCGGTAGTCGCCCCCTTTGATCGTGTCGTAGAAGAGACGGAACACCGAGTCGCCGTCGTTCTGATAGTTCTTGGCGGCGTTGATCCCGCCCTGGGCGGCGATCGAATGGGCCCGTCGGGGACTGTCGTGGTAGGTGAAGACGTCGACGTTGTAGCCGAGCTCGCCGAAGCTGGCGGCGGCGGAGGCCCCGGCCAGGCCGGTGCCGACGACGATGATCCGGTACTTGCGTTTGTTGGCGGGGTTGACCAGCCGGATCGAGAACTTGTGCTCGTCCCATTTGTCCTCGAGGGGACCGGCCGGGACTTTCGGGTCGAGTTCGATGGGCATGGGCGTCCTCACTTCACGATTCCGGTGAGCACCGCCACCGGGAAGCTCACGTTGCCGATCACGATCACCGCCGCGAAGGCCTGGGCGAACCAGCGACGCCAGCGGTTGAAGGTGGGGTGGTTCACCCCGAGGCTCTGGAACATCGACCAGGCACCGTGGAAGATGTGCACGCCCAACAGCAGATTGGCGACAATGTAGAGGACCGACACGGGCCAGCGCGAGAACGAGTCGACGAAGTTCCGGTAGATGTCGCCCCGGACGAAGGTGTCGGGGGCGAAGGGCTGGATCCCCCAGGTGAAGTCGGCGAGGTGGAACAGGAGATAGGCGAGGACGATCACCCCGCTCCAGCGCATGGTCCGGGACGCGTAGTTGGCGACCAGGTACTGGCGGGGACCCTGGTAGCCCTCGGGTCGAGCCCGGTGGTTCATGACGGTGAGGGCGTAGGCGGCGTGGATGTGGAGGGCGAAGGCGACGATGAGGCCGATCCTGATCACCCAGAGCAGCCAGAACTTGGGGACGATCGGGAACAGCAACGACCGGAGCGCCTCTCCGTACAGGTCGATCTCGTAGGCGCCTTCCTCCTCGAGGAACCCGATGTACACCTTCAGGTTCCCGATCATGTGGGAGAGGACGAAGCCGAGGAGCAGGACTCCGGTGATGCCCATCACCCATTTCTTGCCGATGGCCGACCGGTAGAACTCGACGGGCCAGGGGAGCCGTCGGCCGGGTCGGGAAGATGTCGTCGTAGCCACTCCAACCTCGTGTTCGGCGTGTCCCCATTGAAGCACGCCGATTCGGCCGCCCGATCCGCCCGTCGGCATGGCCGGGCCGTGGTGGTCTTGCTCCGTTCCCCGCCGAGACCTGGGGGAGAGACCCCGTCGGCGCCGGGCCTCGTCGGCGTGGAGGCGGGGACGGGGGTGCACCGGTGAGGCCGTCGAGAAGGGGTCTTGACGGCGCGCGCGGGGTCTGTCATGATCACAATGTTGTAATTACACCGATGTGATGAGGGGGGGAGGAGTCCCCATGCAGGCGAAGCTCATCGAGGCCCTGGCGGTCGACGAGCTCTCCTGGCAGGACTACGCCAACTGTCGTGGCGCCGACGCCGACCTGTTCTTCCCGGAGCGTGGGGCGTCCACCCGGCGGGCGAAGGCCATCTGCCGGGCATGCGACGTCAGGGTCGAATGCCTCGAGTTCGCGATCGCCAACGGCGAGAAGTTCGGCATCTGGGGTGGGTTGTCGGAGCGTGAACGGCGCCGGATCCGTCGGGAGCGTCTCATCGCAGCCGCCCGCCGGGTGTCGTGAACACGGTCGAGAGGCGCGGGCGGCTGCGTAGACTGGTGGTTGGTCCCCGAGAGAAGGACACGAGGTGGATCCTCTCGCCACTGCCCTCCTGATCCTCGTGGCGGCCCTCGCGGTCGTCGCGTTCCTGATGCAGCGTGCACGTCGCCGACTCGAAGAGGTCGGTTTGGAGGCGAAACCGAAGACGCCGGGTGTCGGAGTCCCCGAACCGGAGGCCGACCTCGACGTGGTGCATCCCCGTCCGAAGGTCGTCGACATGCACGTGGTCGACGAGGAGGCCCGGGTCACCTTCGACGTCGCCCTGCCCGACGAACCCGACGAGGTGCTCACCGAGCTGCTCTTGGCCGAAGCCGTCGAAGTGGTGCGGGAGAAACGCCACACCCTCCCGATGAGCCAGGTCACCAAGGTGGTGGTGTACGCGGGGAAGGGAACCCCTCGCCGGGTGGCCGAGACCACCCTCGACACGCCGGGCGAGCTGCCGCCTCGACCCAGCGTCCCGTCGGTCCTCAACCTGACGACGATCGCCGCCGACCCCCTCGAGCAGCAGTTCGAAGAGCCGATCGGTCCCGTCCCCGGGGTGGAGGCGCCGACCGGGGCCGACGTGCTCCCGCCGATCGGTCGGGAGCTGAAACTCCCGAAGGCGGTGGAGACGGGCCTGCGTGCCCTCGGGGTCGACCCGGAGACGATGACGGCCACCGAGCTGGTGTCGGGGACGTTGCGGCTGTTGGGATACCGGATCGAACCGGGGGTCGGTCCCGGCACCTACATGGCGACGAAGGGCGGGACGAAGACGTTCATCATGGAGGATCTGTACCGGGAGGACGGCCATCCCGAACTCGAAGAGTCGATGATCCGGCGGTTCATCGTCGAGTTCGGCCAGTCGGGGGCCGACCGCGGCCTGTTGGTCTCCGAGAAGTACGCCCCCTTCCAGATCTACGACTGGGAGCGCCGGGAGCCGCGTTGTCGGTTCCTCACCCGTGAACGACTGCAGAAGCTCGTCGACTCGCTCGCCCTGGGCTGAGGGAACCCTTCGACGCCGCGGCGACGTCACAGTGGTGGAAGCCCGGTGGGTGACCGGGCCGACGAGGTGAGGGGGTAGAATGCGGGGAGAAGGAGGCCCCAGTGTTCGGATTGAGAGGCCAGGAACTCATCATCATCCTCGTGGTGGTGCTGCTGCTCTTCGGGGCGCGGAAACTCCCCGAACTGGCGCGCTCGTTGGGGGCGTCGGCCAAAGAGTTCCGCAAAGGCATCGAAGAGGGCGCCAAAGGCGACGACGGGGACCAGCCCTCCGAAGAGTCCTGATTCCGCCCGGGAACCCCTCGCCGGTCGACGGCGTTGATTCGGTGGGCCGTCATGGTTGAGACGGCATCGGACATCTCGTGGGAGGACGTGGCGCGCGTCTATGGGCGGAAGATCTACAACTTCGCGTATCGGCTCACGGGGAATCCCGACGACGCCCACGACCTCGTCCAGGAGGTGCTGTTGCGGGTCCGCCGTGGGCTCCCCACCTACCGGCCGGGGTCGTTCGAAGGCTGGCTGTGGCGGATCACCCGCAACGCCTTCCTCGACGACGTGCGGCGCCGGAAACGGCGGCCGACGACCGCCCTCCCCGACGAGCTCGACCGCACCGGGCTGGTGTCGTCGCCGGCACCCGACGAGGTGCTGGCGTCGATTCGGCTGGGTGAGGACATCCAGAAGGCCCTCCTCGACCTCCCCTACGACTTCCGGGAGGCGGTGGTGTTGTGTGACGTCGTCGGCCTCTCCTACGAGGAGATCGCCCAGGCGGTGGAGGCTCCCATCGGGACGGTCAGAAGTAGGATCCACCGGGGGCGGCGCATGCTGAGGGAGCGGCTGGGATGATCCATCTGGGCGAACTGTTGTCGGCCCATCTCGACGGGGAGCTGTCCCCGGCCGAGCGGGACCGGGTGGCCGAACATCTGGAAGAGTGCGACCGCTGCCGGGACGAACTCGAAGAGCTGGCGGCGGCACGGGCGGCGGTCCGGTCGCTGCCGCTGGTGGAGGTCCCCGCGGCGGCGTTGGGTCTGCCGGAGCCGGTCGTCGTGCCCCTGACCCGACGGAAGTCGGTGTGGGCGGGGATGGCCGCCGCCGCGGCCGCCATCTCGATCGTCGTCGCCTCCGTGCTCGCACCCGACGGCACCGCCGTCACCCCCCAGGACCTGTCCGACCCCTTCGGAGCCCGGGTCTCCCTCGACCCCGGGTTCACGCCGACCAAGGTCGCCCAGGTTCGGGTCGCCACGGGAGAGTTCGCCGAATGAGGAAGGCGCCGCTCCTCGTCGTGATGGTCCTCCTCACCCCGGTGATCACCGCCGCCGACCTGTCCGACTACCTGGAGCGGTCCACCACCGCCGAATTCCAAGGAGACCAGATCGTCACCTGCGCCACGCCCGACGGGGTCCGCGACGCCGTCCTCCAGATCGTCGGACGGGACGGGTCGTTGGTCGTCACGTCGCCGGTCGGAGACGGCGAGTCCCTCAGTGCCGGCTACGGGTCGCTGGCGGTGGCCGGACCCGACGGGTCGGTGCGGGCCACCCAGGTGGCGTCGGCCACCGACGGTCCGGGACCCGACCGTTATTCGATCGTCGAGACGATCCCCGGTGTCTATCTGGGCCGGTCGGCGGAGACGGTGGTGGTGGAACGGGACGGCGAAGCCCGGGCACGGATGACCTTCGACGCCGAGACCGGGGCGCTGCTGCGCAGCATCGTCTTCCAGGCAGGCCAACGGGTGTACTGCGACGCCCGCATGGTCAGCTTCGACCCGTCGGCACCCGGGATCGTCACCTCCGGAGCCGAGCCGGAGGTGGTCCACGTCCTCGAATCCACGGCCGAGTTCGACCCGCGGGCCCTCCCCGACGAGGTGGAAGGGTTCGTCCGTCTCGACCAGTACCGCTACGACGACTCCAGCGTGCTCGCCTACTACTCCGACGGCTTCTTCGCCTTCACCCTGCTCCACTCTCGGCGCCCCGTCCGGCTGGAGACCTCCGAGGCGCTGACCCGTGTCGAATCGGGGAACGGCTTCTACGAACGGATCTACGGTCCCGGCACCTCCCTTTACGTCTGGGAGTCCCGGCTGGGGGGCCTCGCCATGTTCGGGGACCTCCCCCCGGACCTCCAAGACCGGGTGCTCGCCGGCCTCCCCGAACCCGACCAGCCGTCGATCTTCATCCGCTGGTGGCGCAGGATCTTCGGTTGAACCCGCTTCAGATCCTGCCGAGCGCCGCCGGGTAGGCGTCGAAGGGCCGGGCCTCGGAGAGCTGGTCGGTGGCGATGATGTCGCGGATCACCCCGTCGGCGTCGAGGACGTAGGTGGTCCGCATGGCGCATCCGAGCTCGTCGTTGAAGCAGCCGTACGCCTGGGTGACGGCCCCGTGAGGCCAGAAATCGGAGAGGATCGGGAAGTCGAACCCTTCCTGGGTGGCCCACGCCTTGTTGGAGAAGATGGTGTCGCAGGTGATGACCACCACCTTGCCGTCCGCCTGGGAGAGCTCGTCGTGGTGGTCCCGGATCTCGCACAGTTCGCCGGTGCAGACGCCGGTGAAGGGGAAGGGGATGAACACGATCAGGGCCTTGTGGCCGGCCAGGTCGGCGAGGGAGACCGGGTTGCGGTCCTGATCCATCAACGTGAAGTCGGGGGCTTTCGAACCTACCTGGGCAGACATGTCTCCTCCGTCGTCGTGGCGGATGCCGATGCTACCCGCCGGGTTCAGGCCAGATCGTCGAGGAGCACCCGGGCGGCCCATGCCACCGGATCTTCCAGCTCCGCCGCCGTCGGGAACCGTCCCGTCTTCCGCCACACCGAGTCGAGGGCGTCCTGGCCGTAGCGGCGCACCACCTCCCGGCAGAACCCGACACCTCGGGCGATGGCGGCGGGCTCCACGAAGGTGGCGGCGAGGGCGGTGCCTTCGGCACCCAACCCGTCGGCACGGTCGTCGTCACGGTGGGCGTACAGCCGGTCGAGGTCGGGGAGCAGTTCGGCGGCGGCCCGTTCCACCAGGAGACGGGTGAAACCGCCGACGAACCCGAGGAAGGCCTCCAGCTCGGCCTGTTCCCGGCGGAGCTCCTCGCTGTCGAACAGTTCGGCGAACACGTCGGGGTCGATCGCCCCCGGTTCGGGACCGCCCTGCATGCCCGCCAGGAGGTCCCCGAGGCGTTCGGGGTCGATCCGCACCGCACCTCCGAAGCGGGCGAGGAGTTCGATCAGGTGGTCGAACGCCCACGGCACCCGGAAGACCCCCCGGTGGGCGGTCTCGTTGACGGCGACCCACAGCCGAACATGGCGGGGGTCGAGGCCGTGGCGGGCGGTGAAGTCGTCGATGTTGGGGACCACGAAGGTGGTGGGACGGTCCCCACGGACGGGGACGCCGGCGTCGAAGCTCGCCATCACCCACCGGGCGAGGGCGCCGACGAGGGAGCCGAGCTGCATCCCCGCCAGGGCGGGGCCGAGGGGCCCGAGGATGGCGGCGGTCGGTCCGGTGGCGACGTCGGCCATCCCGGAGAGGGAGTCGGCCAGGTAGGCGAGACCTTCCAGGGACTCCAACGCCCAGGTCGGACCGTCGACGGGGAGCACGTCGGGGGCGGGAACGACGGGGAAGGGGGCGACCTGTTCCAGCCGGAACTCGGCGAGGCGGGTGAGCTCCCGGAACTCTTCCGCCGCCCACGGCTCGACCGGCTCCCGTTCGCCTGCCAGATGCCGGGCCATCTCGGCGGCGAGCTTCAGGTTGACCGGTCCGGGCTGGTCGAAGAGTTCGAAGAGTCGGGAGAACAGGTCGTCGTCGCTCATGGGCGGAACCATCCCAACGTGACGTCGAGGTCGATCCGGTTGCCGTTGCGTTCGACGGTGATGGTTGCCGAGTCGCCGGCGCGACGGTGACGGAGCCGGGTGATCAGCTCGTCCAGGGAGGAGACCGGCTCCCCGTCGATGGCGACGATCACGTCGCCGACCTGGGCGCCTGCCGCCCGGAGCGCCGAGTCGGCGACGAAGTCGGTGATCACCGCCCCGCTCGGGGCGAACCCTCCGGCCGCCCGGGCGGTGGCGGTGGTGCCGGTGATGCCGAGGAAGGCGTGCCGGACCTCCCCGTCGACGATGAGGTCGGGCACGACTCCGGCGACCAGGTCGGAGGGGACGGCGAACCCGAGGCCTTCGGCACCGACGTCGGAGACCCCGATGGCGGTGGTGATCCCGATCAGCTCCCCACGGTCGTTGACGAGCGCACCCCCCGACGACCCCCGGGTGATCGGAGCGTCGGTCTGCAACAGGCCGTAGAGGACCGTGTCGGGGCTCACCTGCAGGGTCCGTCCGAGCGCCGACACCACACCGGCGGTCACCGACGGCCCGCCCCGCAGGCCGAGGGGGTTTCCGACCGCCACGGCGACGTCGCCGACCTGCAGGGTGGAGGCGTCACCGAACACGATGGGGGTGACCCCGGCCCGGTCGACGTCGAGGACCGCCAGGTCGGTGAGGGGGTCGGAACCGACCAGCCGCGCCGGCACGGACGTCCCGTCGGAGAACTCGACGGTGAAGGACTCACCGCCTTTCACCACGTGGTCGTTGGTGATGACGTACCCGGAGTCGGAGTAGACGACGCCCGAACCCGACCCGGGCCCGCCGAAACCCTCCACCTGGACGGTGACGATCGACGGCAGCACCGAGGCGGCCACTTCGGCGACCCCGGTCGCCGCCGTCGGAGCGGCGGTGGCGGCGACGACCCGGGCGGCGGTCACCGGCGGCGGCGCCGCCGGCGAGGTCTGGACGAGGCCGGAGGCGACGAGGGCGAGGATGGTGACGGCCGAGCCGATCAGGCCGCCGAGGAGCGGGCCGAGCAGCCCGGCGCCGGGACGAGGCGGCGGTGCCGGGGACCGTGACGGTGCGGGGGGCGGGACGGCGTCCGCCCGCGGGATGATGAGGGGTTCGTGGTCGGGGTCCCAGGGGAGGCCCGGCCCACGCTGGTCGGGCTCGGTCATAGACTTCGATTCTATGAGCGAACCTGCCGCTACCCGACGGGTGGCCGTGCGCAGCGGCCCCCTCGACCCGTCCGCCCTCCTCGCCGAGGTGGGACGGACCGACGCCGGGGCGGTCACCCTGTTCCTGGGGACGGCCCGCGACCATTCGCCGGGACGGGACGGCGTCACCCACCTCGTCTACGACGCCTACCTGGAACACGTCGAAGCGAAACTCGCGGAGATCGTCGACGAGGCATGTGCGCGTTGGCCGGTGCTGGCGGTGGCGGTGGAGCATCGTGTCGGACGGGTGGACCTCGGGGAGCCGTCGGTGGCGGTGGCGGTCTCCACCGCCCACCGGGCCGACGCCTTCGCCGCCGCCCGCTACATCATCGACGAGCTGAAGGACCGTGCCCCGATCTGGAAACAGGAGCATTGGGCAGGCGGGGTGGAGTGGATCGAAGGGGCGTGACGTCCCGGCCCGGGTCGGCCCGCACGGTCGGTCGGGGGAGGTCTCCGTCGGCGCTCCGGGGCACCGCCGGAGGCAAGATCTTTCCATCTTTTCCCGGTTTCGGTGCACAGGGGGTGCCGAGCGCTCTAAAGTTCCCGCCGTCGCGGCTTGGAGGAGGATGCGGTGACGTCGGTCGTCGAGCGTCGAGAGACCCCAGGTGTCGGTGAGGGATACCCCACCGTCGCAAGCCACATCCGTGACTGGGCGCAGAAGCTGCCCGATCACGTCGCCCTGCGCGAAAAGGACTACGGGATCTGGCAGGAGATCACGTGGAAGGAGTACTGGGAGACGGTGCTCGACGCCGCCCACGGGCTCCTCGCCCTCGGGATCGAACCGGGCGACCGGGTCTCCATCCACTCCGAAGACCGACCCGAATGGGTGATCCTCGACGTCGCCACCGTGGCGGTGCGGGGCATCACCGTCGGCCTCTACCCGACCAACCCGGCCGCCGAAGTCCAGTATCTGCTCTCTGACTCCGGCGCCAAGGTTCACCTGGCCGAAGACCAGGAGCAGGCCGACAAAGTGATGGAGGTGATCGACTCCCTCCCCAACCTGGAGAAGATCATCCACGTCGAACCCCGGGGCTTCCGCGAATACCGGAACGACCCCAGGTTCATCTTCTGGGACGACTTCTTGGAGTTGGGGCGGGAGCACCGAAAAGCCCACCCGGGGGCGGTCGAACAGCGGATGGCGGAGGCGACCGCCGACGACGTCATGACCCTCGTCTACACGTCGGGGACGACCGGGCCGCCCAAGGGAGCGATGCTCACCAACGCCAACGCCAAATACGCGATGGATCTGGTCATCAACGTCGAAGGGCGCCTCCCCGGCGACAAGAAGCCGAGCCCCGACGACCAGATCCTCACCTACCTCCCCCTCTGCCACGTCGCCGAACGGATCTTCTCGACCTGGACCAACGCCGCCGCCGGCCCGGTCCTCAACTTCGCCGAGTCGATCGAGACGGTGCAGCAGAACCTGCGGGAGATCCAACCGACCCTCTTCTTCGCGGTGCCCCGCATCTGGGAGAAGATCCACGCCACCATCATCATCAAGGGCCGGGACGCCACCTTCTTCAAGCGCCTCTGGTTCGCCCTCGGATTGAAGATGGCCGGCTTCATCGGCCGGGAACGGGTCGCCAACGGTGGGCTCCACACCTGGAAGAGCCGGATCGTGTACGCCATCGGGTACCTGTTCATCTTCCGGGCGTTGCGGGAACGGATCGGCCTGCGCCGCTGCCGGTGGGCGGGGACCGGCGCCGCCGCCATCGCCCCCGAGGTCATCCAGTTCTTCCACGGCCTCGGCATCAACCTGTACGAGCTGTACGGGATGACGGAGAACTCGGCGGTGGCGACCGTCAACTTCTACGGGCGGATGAAGCTCGGCACCGTCGGCGAGCCGTATCCGGGGATCGGGCTGCGGCTCGACCCGGAGACCGGTGAGATCCAGACGAAACACCCGGGCGTGTTCAAGGGCTACTGGAACAAGCCCGACAAGACCGCCGAAGCCTTCACCGAGGACGGATGGCTGAAGACCGGCGACGTCGGTGTGTGGGTGGACGGCACCCACGTCAAGATCGTCGACCGCATCAAACACATCATCATCACGTCGGGCGGGAAGAACATCTCGCCGTCGGAGATCGAGAACAGCCTGAAGACGTCGCCCTACGTCAAAGAGGCGATGGTCATCGGTGACGGCCGGAAATACCTGACCGCCCTCATCGGGATCGAATTCGACGTGGTCGGTGACTGGGCCACCCGGCGGGGCATCCCCTACACGACGTACCGGGATCTGTCGGAGAAGCCGGAGGTCATCGAGCTGATCCAGGGGGTCATCGACGAGACCAACAAGAAGTTCTCACGGGTGGAACAGATCAAGAAGTTCCGGATGATCCCCAAGGAGCTCGACCACGAAGACGGCGAGCTCACCGCCACGCAGAAGCTGAAACGCAAGGCGATGGAAGAGATGTTCGGGGATCTGATCGAGGACATGTACGGGTCCGATCGATGACACCCGACATCCTGATCCTGGCCCAAGAGGCCGCCGATTCGAGCAAGCTGGCGGCCACCATCTGGAGCGGACTGTCGCTCGGAGCGATCTACGCGCTCTTGGCGATGGGGTTCGTCATCATCTTCAAGGCGACCCACGTCCTCAACTTCGCCCACGGCGCCCTGGCGGCCCTCGGCGCGTTCTTCGTGGCGTCGTTCGCCACGATCATCGACGTGCCGGGACGGTGGATGCCGAACGCCCCCGCCTGGCTCACCTGGGGGCTGGCGGTCGTCCTCGCCTTGATCGCCGCGGCGTTGGTGGGAATGCTCCTGGAGCGGCTGTTCCTCCGGCCGATGGTTGGCGAAGAGCTGTTCGCCGTCGCCATCGTCACCCTCGGGATCGACATCGTCGTCCGAAACATCACGAACGACTGGATCGGCACCGACATCCGGCCCCTCGGAGATCCCTGGGGGACGAACTTCTTCGACCTCGGATTCGTGCGGATCGCCCACACCGAGATCGCCCAGTTCGTCGTCAGCATCGTGCTGGTGGTCGGGGTGGCGCTGTTCTTCCGCTCCCGCACCGGGATCGCCATGCGGGCCACCGCCTTCGACCAGGAGGCGGCCCGGGCCCAGGGGATCAACGTGGGGCGTATCTTCGCCATCTCGTGGGCGATCGGGGCGGTGCTCGCCGCCGTCGGCGGCATCTTCGCCTCCACCTTCCCGCGGCGCACCGGCGTCGACCAGGCAACGGCCTTCTTCGCCTTCAAGGCCTTCCCGGCGATCATCCTCGGCGGTCTCGACTCGATCGTCGGGGCCGTCATCGGCGGGTTCGTCATCGGCCTCGCCGAGGTGGCCGCCGGCACCTACCTGGAACAGTTCGAGTTCCTCGGGACCGGATTCGGAGGTGTGGTGCCCTACATCGTCATGCTGATCGTCCTGCTCGTCCGGCCCTACGGCCTGTTCGGAACCGAGGAGATCCGCCGCGTATGAGAGGCCGCCCACTGCTGTTCACGTCCTACGAGGCCGATCAGGCCTTGATGCCGACGACCACCAAGAAGGTGGCGCTGACGGTGTTCCTGGTGGCGCTGGTGCTCGTCCCCGTCTACGACGTCATCCCCTTCGCCCCCGACTTCCTGGCGAAGGACGACTGGCTGAAGGTCCTCACCAACGTGATGATCTTCGCCATCGGCGCCCTCGGGTTGAACATCCTGACCGGCCTCGCCGGTCAGGTCTCCCTCGGCCACGCCTTCTTCATGGGGCTGGGTGCCTACACCGCCGCCGCCCTCGGCGCCCCCGAAGGCCCCCTCGTCGGGCTGGGCCTGCCCATGTGGATCTGGTTGCCCGCCGCCGCCGTCGTCCCCGCCCTCGTCGGGGTACTGGTCGGACCGACCGCCGTCCGGGTTCGTGGCCTCTACCTGGCCATCGTCACCCTCGGGCTGGTGTTCATCGGCGAGTACCTGTTCCGGAACACCGAGTCGTGGACGGGAGGCTCCCAGGCGGGACGGACCTTCCCCCGCTTCCAGTTCCGGTTCTGGAAGGAGGAGGAACCCCTCGTCGACTTCTCCCGGAAAGGCGAATGGTTCGGGATCGAGCTGTCCAACGAGGCGAAGACCTATATCCTGCTCCTCGGGTTCGCCATCGTCGCCACGTTGATCGCCAAGAACATCCAGCGGACCCGGGTGGGGCGGGCGTTCCAGGCGATCCGGGACCGGGACATCGCCGCCGAGGTGATGGGCGTCGACGAGTTCCGCTACAAGCTGCTGGCGTTCGGCATCTCCTCGGCGTTCGCCGGGGTGTCGGGGGCGCTGTTGGCCTCGTTCGTCGGCCGCACCATCCCCGAACGGTGGGATCTGCTGTTGTCGGTCCAGTTCATCGCCATCATCCTGATCGGCGGGGCCGGGACGGTGACCGGTACGCTCATGGGGGCCCTGTTCGTCATCGCCCTCCCCCGGGTGGTGCAGGACTTTACGGCGTGGCTCTCAGACAAGATCGACGCCGGAGAGGGGATCATCGCCAAGGTCGGCGACGTCTTCATCGCCACCTCGGGTGACGACTTCGGGATCGTCAACACCCTTCCCGGCACCGGCCCCGGCTTATCGGTCTTCCAGCTCAACCTGGTCATCTACGGCCTGCTGATCATCGTCTTCCTCATCTTCGAGCCGTTGGGCCTCTACGGCATCTGGTTGCGGGTGAGGAACTACTGGAAAGGTTGGCCCTTCACGTACTAGAAACATCTCGCACGCGCCGTCCGGCCGGGGCGGTGGCGGCGTCTGACACAGAGGAGGAGGAACGGATCGTGAGAATGAAACACAGGTGGGTCGCCCTCCTGATGGTCCTCGGACTGGTCGCTGCCGCGTGCGGTGGCGGCGGTGCCGAGGCACCTGAGGAGACGGCCGCGACGACGGCCCCTCCGGCTACGGCTGCTACGACGGCGCCGCCTGCCGGGGGCGGTGACGAAGGCGACGGCGGCCAGATGATGGACATCAAGACCGACGTCGGCGTGGACCTCGAAGCCGGCGTGATCAAGATCGGGTTGTTGTCCGACCTGACCGGTCCGTTCGGTCCGCTCGTGTCGCTCATCGTCGCCGGCCAGGAAGTGTTCTGGCAGAACGTGAACGACAACGGCGGGATCAACGGACTGCAGGTGGAGCTGGAGGTGCGTGACACCCAATATGTGGTGGACAACCACGTCCAGTTCTACGAGGAGCTGAAGGACGAGGTGGTCGCCTTCGGGCATTCGACCGGCTCGCCCCACACGGTGGCGATCGTTCCCCAGCTCCAGGAGGACGGGATCCTGGCGATTCCGCTCACCTGGTATTCGGGCTGGAGCGACCCGGACCTCAACTCGAACCTGCTGCCTCACGGCGCCCCGTACTGCATCGAGGCGCAGAACATGATCGAGTATCTGATGAAGCAGGCCCAGGCGAACGGGGTGGACAACCCGAAGCTGGCCATCGCTTCGCTGCCCGGTGACTACGGGCTCGACTCGGCGGCCGGTGCCAAGATCGCCGCCGAGGCGCTCGGTCTCGAGGTGGTGTACGACGGTTCGGGGACGATCATCCCGACCGACGAGTCGACGTTCACGGCGAACGCCGACGCCATCGTGGCGTCCGGTGCCGACATCGTGTGGGTGACGGCGACGCCGGGTTCGTTCTCGTCGATCTACGGTCAGGCGATCGCCAAGGGCTTCCAGGCGCTGTGGGGTGGCGCCGGGCCGACGTTCAACCCGGCCTTCGTGGCGCCGGATTCGCCGATCAAGGACGCCATCGCCCGGGACTGGTACCAGTCGGGTTACTACTCGAACTGGTTCGACGACAACCCCGGTTCGACCGAAGCCCGGGAGCTGTTCGCCAAGTACCGTCCCGACGCTCCGCCCCAGGACTTCTACCTCGAAGGGTTCATCGAGGGCATCATCATGAAGGCGGCGTTGGAGCGGGCCTACGAGAACGGCGACATGACCCAGGCCGGGGTGTTGGCTGCGGCCAAGAGCCTCGAAGAGGTCGACTTCAACGGCATGGCTCCGCCGGAGCGGTACACGGGTGAGCCGAACGAGCGGCTCCAGCGGGCGATCTACATCTCCCGCCCCGATCCGGAAGGCCTCGCCGCCGGCACTTCGACCGGGCTGCAGCTCATCGAGGAGCTGTACGTGTCGGAGACCGCCCAGAACTTCGTGTTCGAGGAGGCCTGCTACAAGCTCGGAGGTTGAGATCCCCACACCGTGATGGGGGGTGGCCACCGCCAGGTGGGCGGTGGCCACCACCGACCACGGAGGGACCATGCTCGAAGTCTCCAACCTGGAAGTCGTCTACAACGATGTGATCCTCGTGCTGCGGGGGATCTCCTTGGAGGTGCCCGACGGGCAGATCGTCGCCCTGTTGGGGGCCAACGGGGCGGGGAAGACGACGACGATGCGGGCCATCACCGGGCTCCTCGACGTCCACGAAGGCGACATCACCAAAGGCCACATCATCTTCGACGGGACCGACATCACCGACAAAGACCCGGCCGACATCGTCAAGCTGGGCATCAGCCAGGTGATGGAGGGCCGACGGATCTTCGCCGAGTTGACCGTCGACGAGAACCTGCGGGCCGGTGCCTACACGAACACCGACCGGGAGAAGGTGGAAGCCGCCTACGAATGGGTGATGGAGCTGTTCCCACCCCTCGCCGACCGTCGGAAATCCACCGCCGGGTACCTGTCCGGAGGGGAACAGCAGATGCTCGCCATCGGCCGGGCCCTCATGCAGGACCCGAAACTGTTGATCCTCGACGAACCGTCCCTCGGCCTCGCCCCCAAACTCGTCCAGCAGATCCGGGACATCATCGTTCAGATCAACGAGTCGGGCACGGCGGTGCTGTTGATCGAACAGAACGCCAACATGGCGCTGTCGATCGCCCACCACGGCTACATCATGGAGACCGGGAAGATGGTGATGGACGGCGCGCCGGAGAAGCTGTTGAAGGACGAAGACGTGAAGGAGTTCTACCTGGGCCTCCACGCCGGTGGGGAACGGAAATCCTTCCGGGACGTGAAACACTACAAGCGGCGGAAACGGTGGCTGTCATGACCGAGCTGGCGTCACGTACCGAAACCCACACCCCGACAGGGACCACCCACCTGTTGGAGGTGGACGACATCCGCCTGTCCTTCAAAGGGGTGAAGGCCATCGACGGGGTCTCCTTCCATGTCGACGAAGGGGAGCTGTTCGCCATCATCGGCCCCAACGGGGCGGGAAAGACCTCCATCTTCAACTCGATCAACCAGCTCTACCGCCCCCAGCAGGGCGACATCCGCTGGAAGGGCCGGTCGCTGATGGGCTTGAAGCCGAACAAGACGGCCGAGCTGGGGATCGCCCGCACCTTCCAGAACATCGCCCTGTTCCCCCACATGACGGTGGTGGAGAACATCCTCACCGGCCGCCACATCCGGATGAAGACGAGTTGGGTCGCCGGTGCGCTGTGGGTCGGCCCGGCGAAACGGGAAGAGATCGCCAACCGGGCGAAAGTCGAAGACATCATCGACTTCCTCGAGATCGAACAGTGGCGGAAACACCCGGTGGGGATGCTGCCCTACGGCGTGCAGAAACGGGTCGAGCTGGGCCGGGCGTTGGCGATGGAACCGGAGCTGCTGCTGCTGGACGAACCGGTGGCGGGCATGAACCTGGAGGAGACCGAGGACATGGCGCGGTTCATCCTCGACATCCAGGACGAGCTGGGGATCGCCATGATCCTCGTCGAACACGACATGGGCCTGGTGATGGACATCGCCGACCGGGTGATGGTGGTCGATTTCGGCCGCAAGATCGCCGAAGGCACCCCCGACGTGGTGCAGAAGAACCCGGACGTCATCAAGGCCTACCTGGGCGAAGAGTTCGAAGGGGCCGAATAGGGGAACGTCGACGTACGGTCCTCCGTGCCCTGGAGTTTCCGGCCTGGTGGAGCCTCCCCGGTGGAGGGAGCACCGGACCCCTCAACGCTCGCCGACCAGCCTCCACATCACCGGCAGCGTCACCGCCGCCAACCCGGCTTTGAGGACGTCGCCGAACACGAAGGGGGCGACGCCTTTCAGGATCGCCTCGGCCGGCCCCATCCCGGCGAAGCCCACCAGACCCGCCACCCCGAAGGCGTAGATGACGAAACTTCCGACGAGGAAGGCGGAGAGGGTGGTGGAGAAACGGCGGTCGTGGTGACGTTCGGCGAGGGCGCCGACGACGGCGGCGGCGACGACGAACCCGGCCAGGTAGCCGCCGGTGGCCCCGGTGAGGACCTCCCAGCCCCCGGTCCCTCCCGAGAACACCGGAAGCCCCACCGCACCCATCGCCAGGTAGAGGAGCTGGGATGCCGCACCGGCCCGTACTCCGAGGGACACGCCGGCCAGGAGGACGGCGAAGGTCTGGCCGGTGATCGGCACCGGGGTGAACGGCAGGTGGATCCGCCATTGGGCGGCGACGGCGGTGAGCAACGCGAAGCCGACCACCAGTACCGTCGTCGAGGTCCGGGTGCGGGGGAGGATGCGGGCGGTGAGGACCTGGGGGGCGTACGTCATGTTCTCTCCTGGGCGGGTCGCGGAATTGTATCGGGTGCGACGACGCGCCGGATACGTCTCCGATGCCGATACGATCGCCTCTCCGATGGATGACCGGTTCCTACCCCGCTGGCTCGTTGCCACCTTCGCTGCGATCTTCGTGTCGGCGGTACTGTCGGTGGCAGCCTGGGCGGTCGAGCTCCCCTACTTCGCGTTCTCGGCCGGTCCGGTGGGGGACGCCATCGACGCCATCGAAGTGTCGTCGGACCGTCTCGAGGTGTATCCGCCGAAGGGAGAGCTCTTCTACCTCACCGTGTCGCTACAGGAGGTGAACGTCTACGAGGCGTTGGCCGCCGGGGTGGATCCGACCGTCGACCTGGTGCCGGTGTCCCTCATCCGGGGACCCGACGAAAGCGAAGAGGATTTCCGCCGCCGCGGGTTGGAGGCGATGGACACCGCCAAGGAGAACGCCATCGCCGTCGCGTTGGACCGGGTCGGCATGGAGGGGGCGGTGGAGTCCGACGGGGTCCGGGTGGTGGAGCTGTTGGAGGGGGCTCCGTCGGCGGCGGCCCTCCAACTCGACGACATCATCCGTGCGGTCGACGGACGGCAGGTCGTCCTCGCCGACGACCTGCGGGAAGCGCTCGCCGACAACGTTCCCGGCGACCGGGTGGTCCTCACCGTCGAACGGGACGGTGACGTCTTCGACGTCGAAGTGGAGCTGTTCGCCTCCGACGACCATCCCGACCGGGCCCTCATCGGCATCCTCGCCCAGACGGTCAACCCCCGTTTCCCCATCGAGATCGAGACCGGCAACATCGGCGGCCCGTCGGCGGGGATGATGTATTCGCTGGCGATCATCGACCTGCTCACCCCCGGCGACCTGACCAGGGGGCGGGTCGTCGCCGGGACGGGCACGATCGACCGGAGCGGCAAGGTGGGGCCGATCGGCGGGGTCCGCCAGAAGGCGGTGGCGGCGGAGGCAGCCGGAGCCGAATACATGCTGGTGCCGGCCGACAACTTCGAGGAGGCACAGTCGGCCCCGACCGACGACCTGATCCTGGTGCCGGTGTCGACCATCGACGACGCCCTCGCATTCTTCGAAGGGCTCGCAGACGACTAAACGTTCCGTGGATTCGGAGGGGCGGGGTATCTTGGCGGCTATGGCCGACGAACCGCGCCCTGAAGACATCGCCCGCCGGACCTTCCGGACGGTGTTCAGGGGCTTCGACCCGGCGGAGGTGTCGGCGTTCCTCGGCGAGGTGGCCGAGGATCTCCGTCGGGTGATCGAACAGCGTGACCGGCTGGCGGCCCGGCTGGGCGAGTTGGGGTCCCGCGACTTGGCGGCCGAGTTCGAGGCGGTCTCCCGGGAGGTGGGCCGGATCTTGGAGGTGGCTCGGGAGGCGGCCGAGGCGATGCGGGAACGGGCTGCCGCCGACGCCGCCCGATGGCGGTCGGAGGCCGTCGCCGAAGTGGAGGCGGAACGGAGACGGGCCCGCGCCGACGCCGAACATCTGCGGGGTGACGCCTGGGCGACCGCCGAAGAGCTGTTGAAACAGGTCCAAAAGGAGGCGGAGGCGTTGCGTCGCGGCGCCGAACAGGACGCCATCACGGTGCTCGGTGAAGCCGAGCGGGAAGCCCACCGTATCGGGGCGGCGGCCCGCCGTGAAGCCGAGGAGCTGCTCCGGAACGCCCGGATGGAGGCGGAGCGGTTGGTGGTGGAAGCCCAGGCCCGCCACGACGAGATCATCGAGTCGGCCCGCCGCCAGGCCGAGGCCGCCCAGGAACGGGCCCGGGCGTTGGAGGAGCGTCGGGACGAACTGATGAAGGAGCTGACGGCGGTCCGGGCGGCGCTGAGCCAGTTCGAAGGGGAGTTGGATGCCCGCCGGGAGACGGCGGGCCTGAGCGAACCGGAGCCGTCGACCACCGTCAAGGTGGTGCGTCAGGTGGTCCCCGAGGCGGCCGGGACGAGCGAAGACTGGGAGCCGGGGGAGACGGTGCGGGTGATCCGCCCTGCGGTGGAGACCCCTCCACCGGAGCCGGAGGTGCCCGACGCCGACGAACTGGCCGCCGAGGTGGAGCGGCTCCGGCGTCGGGCCGAATCCGAGGCGGCGGCGGACGTGTCGGAGGAGCCTGGGGAGCCGGAGGCGGAGTCCGTCGAGGCGACGACGGTAGAGACCCCGGATGTCGAGACGGTGGCGGAGGTGGAGGCCCCGGCCGACGAAGAACCCGTGTCCCCGGTCGGCGTCGATGTGGAGGAGCCGGCGACCTCCGACGACGAAGACGTCGAACCTGCCGCCGCCCCGTCCGAACCCGCCGCGGCGGCAGCGGCGGGCCCGCCCCCCGACGTGGAGGACCTGTTCGCCCGTCTCCGCACCGCACCGACCGTCCCCTCCGAACCGACAGAACCCACCGAAACCGCCGAACCGTCGGAAGGGGAGGAGGCGTCGGCGGCGGACGTCCCCACCGACGGCCCGCCGGAACGGACCGGCGACGTCGTGGCCGGACCCGACCCCTTCGAGCTACGGGACCGGTTGCTGCTCCCCGTCACCAACCGGGCGCTCCGCAACGTGAAACGCCAACTCACCGAAGAACAGAACGTGGCGTTGGAGGAGATCCGTCTCTCCGACGGCGCCTGGGATCCCTCCGTCGACGACCTCACCGACAGGGTGAAAGCCGACTTGGTGGTCCTCGCCGCCGAATCCTTCGCCGCCGGATACACCGCCGTCTGTGAGCTGCTCGGTGAAGACGTGGGCCGTCCCTCCACGCCGACGACCGACGTCGCCTCCGGGTTCGCCGCCGACCTGGTCCACGGCCTGCGGGTGGTGTTGGAGGAGGGGCGGGCGGCCGGTCAGGGCAGCCGTCAGCTCGGTGCCTCCATCTCCCGGGTGTTCCGGGGTTGGCGGACCGACGAAGCAGAACGGCGGGTCAGAGACATCGCCCACGCCGCCTTTCACCGGGGTGTCGCCCGGACGTTGGAGATGGCGGAACGGCCGGTCGGGTTCGTGGTGGCAGGCCGGGGATGCGCCACCTGCCGGGCCGCCGCAGAGGAGGATCCGGTGACGTCGGTGCCGCCGCTGCATCCGGGATGTGCCTGTCTGGTGGTGCCGGCCTGAACGTCGATCTCCCCTAGTGTCGCCCGGCTCCGTACAATCCGTCCTCCATGTTCGTACGCGCCTCCGAGGGATACCCGACCCGTGAACGGCGTCGGCCGCTGATCGTCGCCGCGGCGGTGGTCACCGTCGTCTACCTGTTCTTCACCGGACTGTCGACGGTGTGGACCGACTACCTGTGGTACGAGTCGGTCGGTCTCACCCAGGTGTGGCGGGTCAACCTGGTGGTCGGGGTCGTCCTCGCCACGGTGGGGGCGGTGACGGTGTTCGCCGTCGTGTGGGCCAACCTGCTGCTCACCGACCGGCTGTCTCCCCGCTACGAGCTGCTGGCGGTCGCCGAAGACGAAGAGCTGGTGGAACGGTTCCGGGAATGGGTGGAGCCGCGGCTGCGGCTGGTCCGTCTCGGGGTGGCCGCCCTGTTCGCCCTGCTGTTGGGGGTCGGGTTGGCGGCGTGGCGTGACGACGTGCTGCTGTTCTTCAACGCCACCCCCTTCGGGACGGTGGATCCCCAGTTCGGCAACGACATCTCCTTCTACATGTTCAAACTGCCGTTCTGGTCGCAGCTGGCGGCGTGGCTGTTCAACCTGGTCGCCCTCACCGCCATCCTCGTCGGTGCCCTCCACTACCTGAACGGCGGGATCCGGTGGCGTCGGGAGACGGGGCTGACCATGTCGACGGCGGTGAAAGCCCATCTGTCGGTGCTGGTGGCGTTGCTCGCCCTCATCCGGGCGGTGATGTATCGGATCGACGCCTGGGAACTGCTGTTTTCGCAGACGGGACCGGCACCGGGGGCCGGGTTCACCGACGTCAACGCCCGGCTACCCGCCTTCAACCTGTTGGCGTTGGTGTCGGTGGCGGCGGCGGTGCTCATCGTCGTCAACATCTGGCGGCACGGCTGGACGATGGCGATCGTGTCGGTGGTGTCGTGGCTGTTCATCTCGGTGGCGGCCGGCCTCATCTACCCGGCGATCGTGCAGCGGTTCACCGTCAACCCCGACGAACTGAACAAGGAACGTCCCTACATCGCCCGGGCGATCGAAGCGACCCGGACCGCCTTCGGGTTGGACGGGGTGGAGATCCGCCAGTTCGCCGCGTCGGCGGACCTGACCGCCGACGACCTCGAACGGAACCGGCTCACCGTCGACAACCTCCGGCTGTGGGACCCCGACGTGCTGGTACGCACCTACCAGAACCTGCAGGAGATCCGCACCTACTACCGGGTGGACCGGGTCGACACCGACCGATACACGATCGACGGCCAACCCACCCAGGTGATGGTGGCGGTGCGGGAACTGGACGAAGAGAACCTTCCCGCCACCGACTGGCAGAACCGCCGCCTCGCCTACACCCACGGGTTCGGGGCGGTCCTCAGCCCCGCCAACCGGGTCGAACCGGACGGCCAGCCCGCCTTCTGGTTGCGGGACGTGCCGCCGGTGGCCGAAGTGGACGAACTCCGCATCGACCAGGCGCGGGTGTATTTCGGGGAGACCTACGACCGGGACAGTCCGGTGATCGTCCGGACGGGCACCGAACCCCAGGAGGTGGACTTTCCGCTCACCCCCACCGGCACCGCCCTCAACGAATACGACGGGCCCGCCGGCGTGGAGATCCGGGGGGTGCTGCGCCGTCTCGCCTTCGCCCTCCGCTACCGGGACCTGAACATCCTCATCTCCGGGCAGATCCGACCCGACTCGCGGGTGTTGATGGAACGCAACATCCGAGCCCGGGTGGAGAAGGTCGCCCCGTTCCTGTACACCGATGCCGACCCGTACCCGATCCTCGTGAACGGGGAGATCGTGTGGATGATCGACATGTATTCGATCTCCGACCGCTACCCCTATTCCCGGCGGGTCACCCGGCTCGACACCCAGCGGTTGACGTTGTCGTCCCGGCTGCCGCTGGGTGGATGGAACTACATGCGGAACTCGGTGAAGGCGACGGTTGACTCCTTCGACGGGACCCTCCGCCTGTATGTGGTGGACCCGACCGACCCGGTGGTGGCGTCGTGGCGGAAGGTGTACCCGGATCTGTTCCTCGACGGCGACGAGATGCCCCCGGAGATCCGGGACCATCTCCGCTACCCCCAGGACCTGTTCAAGATCCAGTCGGAGATCTACCTCGACTATCACATGGACGACACCGACGTGTTCTTCCGTCGGGACGACGCCTGGGAGATCCCCGAAGATCCGTCGACGATCCGCCGGTTCACCGCCGCTGACCTGCTGCGGGGCGACCGGCGTAGCCCCACCGACCTGGGGGCCGTCCAGTATCTGCGGAAGATGCTGCCCTACTACCTGCTGATGCGCCTGCCCGGCGAAGCCGACGTCTCCTATGTGCTGTTGCAGCCGTTCAACCCGGAGAACAAACGCAACATGGCGTCGTTCCTGGTGGCCGATTCGACCCCGGAGCGGTATGGGCGGCTCATCGACTACCGTCTGCCGCGGGAGTCGGTGGTGGACGGTCCCGGCCAGGTGGGGAACCGGATCGACCAGGATCCGCAGA
Source organism: Acidimicrobiia bacterium (assembly GCA_015488325.1). Classification (GTDB taxonomy): domain Bacteria; phylum Actinomycetota; class Acidimicrobiia; order Spongiisociales; family ZC4RG35; genus S012-128. The sequence goes on from WFOA01000083.1 coordinate 32,044, forward strand.
TCTCCCAGCAGAAGTCCCTGTGGAACACCCAAGGGTCGACGGTGCTGTTCGGCGACATGCTGGTGGTGCCGGTCGAACAGTCGGTGGTGTACGTCCAGCCGGTGTATCTGGAGGCGGAGACAGGCGGGCTGCCCGAGTTCCGCAAGGCGATCGTCGTGTTCCAGGACCGGGTGGAGTGGCGGGACAGCCTCGACGAGGCGTTGGCGGCCGTCTTCGGTCAGGCGACCGAACCGGGGGAGGAGCCCCCTCCGGCCGGTGAGGTCCCGCCGCCGCCGTCGGGGACGATCGCCGAGCTGCTGCAGGGGGCGGCCGACGCCTTCGAGTCGGCCGACGCCGCCCTGCGGCGGGGCGACCTGGCCGAATATCAGCGCCTGGTGAACGAAGCGCGTAGCTTGATCGAAGAGGCCCGGCGTCAACTTTCGGAGGGGACGTCGGCGGAGTTCCCGGCGGTGTGGCAGTGAGCGACGAAGTTCCGACTCCGATCGGGAAGATGTGGATGGCCGACGGTGTTCTCTGGCATCGGGTGGATCCGGGCGCGACGGTGGACGCGGCTGCTGCCCGGGAGGTGACCCGGGTCGCCAACGAACTGACCGGAGGCCGGAGAGTGCCGGCGGTGGTGGACATCCGGGGTGTCGCCTTCGCCGAACGTGATGCACGGGACCTGTTCGCTCGGGAGGGCGACGTGGTGGAGGCGGCGACGGTGCTGGTGGTGACGCCGGGGACGCCGGGCGCGGCGATGGCGGAGCTGTGGCGGAAACATTCCCGGCCGTCCCGCCCGGTGGAGGTGGTGTTCTCGGTGGAGGAGGCCGCCGAGTGGACAGCCCGGCACCGCTGAGGCCGGTTTGCCTAGGTCCCCGGTGCGCGTAAACTGTGGACGACAAGCGACGCGGGGTGGAGCAGTCTGGTAGCTCGTCGGGCTCATAACCCGAAGGTCGCGGGTTCAAATCCCGCCCCCGCTACGAACGAAAACCCCCGTAACCACGGGGGTTTTCGGCTTTCCTGGGGTTGGTGTCTGAGGGCGTCGGAGGGGCTCCATGGCACATCCATGGCACAGGAGGGGAGAGAGCGCCCGCGGGAGGGTGTTGAGTGGCCCCTGGCAGGGACGCATCGGGAACGCAGCACAGGGCGAACACGACGCCGCTCCGGAAGGCGGGCCGCTTCGCCTGCACTTGTTCCGCCGTCGCATCTGGTACCCGGCAGTGCGGGAATCGGTGGGTGAGCCGATGCGTCCCCACGACCTTCGCCACACCCACGTCGCCCTCTTCATCGCCGAAGGAGAAGACCCGTACGTCATCTCTCAGCGGCTCGGTCACGCCTCGATCCGCGCCACCTACGACGTCTACGGGCACCTGCTCGAAGGCCGCGACCGGGAGGCTGCCGACGCTCTCGAGAAAGCTCGCTCTCGATCTCTCGCGAGGTCGCCGCAGGCTTCTTCGGAACGTGCGGTGGTTTCAATCGAGCTCTCACGCGGCCACCACCTGAGCTCATGGCCTGCCCGACTACCCTGATGTTCTCCGTCGGCTCCGGCCAGGAAACGGCTCTCCAGGCGGCCAGTCCGGCGACAGCCCAAAGAGCTCATGCAGTCGGACTGGCGACGGCCGGCGTTCCAGCGAACCGGATGCCTGGTCGACGATCACATGGTCGAAGGGCAACCCTGCAAGAGTCGAAGCGTCCGGGTTGTGCCAAAGCGTGAGGCTCGCACGAGCGACAGCCGCCGGCGCGACGTGCGAAGAGGCGAGCACTGCGACTACATCCTTGTAGCGAGGCCCGCTTCTCGTGATCCACAGCCCCTCGGGAACACTCCTCCACGACGGATTGATGCGTCGGGCCTTCATCATGCCAGGATGCTCCCACGCTGGTCCGTACAGGGCGAGCGCAAGTTCCTCTTCACTCGCCGTCCACCGAGCGTTCAGCACTGCCAGAACGAGAGGCATCTGAGCATCTCGATACTTCCGCGCCTTGTCCCGGAGATCATTCCTGATCGCTGTGTGGTCATCGACCCAGCGATCCCGTACGGGCCCTAGGTGGAATCCTCGTGTCGGGTAGAAGTGGTCCTCCCCACGTCGGATCGCCATGACCTCGATTCTCCAGCCTCGGTCCTCGAAGCTTCGAACCACTCCGGCCTTCCCGCGGACCTTCGGAGCCTGTTCGACCGTGCTGGGATCCAGCCCATCGATCCACTCTTGCACTTGGCTACACAACCTGCGGCCAGACGCCTGGTCAGGCCCTTCGGCCACAACTTCGACATTGATCCAGTAGCTGGACGTTTCGAGATGCTGCAACCCGTCTAGGACTGGTGCCCGCCGTGCCTCCGACCGGAGCTCGTCCTCGGGATCAAGGAGGACGGTTGCCTCGACTATGAAGTGCTCGCCGTCGAGTTCAACGACGAAATCGGGCTTCTTGCCTCCAGGCAAGACGGGGTCGACCCGGATTTCGGCGCCGATTCGAAGGAGAACCTCGTGCAGGAGCAGCTCCCAGTACGCTCCCCAGAAACCCGATTCGTTACTCCGGAGTCTGGACCGTAGTGGGGCTTGGGCCCCAGAGGGATAGTTGGAGAACCACGACTCGAGGACCCTTCTCACTTCGTCCCAAAACGGGCCTGCTACCCGGTTCAGGAACGCGAACTGTCCCTCCGAGTACGAGGCAGGGCTCGTGTCCCTCCGAGATCTGTTCTCAAACAGCTGCATCTCCTTGTCTCCAAATCAGGTACACCTACGGGTCACCGAGATCGCACCAACTTGCTGCAGCAGCCAGTGTCTTCTCAGTCTCTCACATGGATGGATAGGCGGACTCAAGGGCCAGTAAGGCCTAGCTCTCGCTTCTCCCGTGCCACCTACAGCTCTCTGGCGTGACCCCTTGAGGTTGGTCCACTCGTGATGAGAGCCTGTTGCCCACAATGGTGGGTGAAGGAGGTTCATCGCGATGGGAAGACGACGACGGCATACGCCGGAGCAGATCGTCCGGAAGCTGCGGGAAGCGGATCGGCTGTTGGCCGAGGGTGCTGATCTGGCGGCGGTGGCCCGGCATCTGGTGGTGTCGGAGGCGACGTGATCTGCGGTGGCGGAACCAGTACGGCGGCTTGAAGGCCAACGATGCCAAGCGGTTGAAGGAGCTGGAACGGGAGCGGCGGCGCCTGAAGAAGATCGTGGCAGAGAAGGAGCTCGAGATCGACGCCGCCGGGGAGATCGCGAGGACAAAGCTGGTGAGCCCGTCGCAGCGACGCCGAGCCGTCTGGATGCTGCAGGATCGGCTGGGGTTGTGCGCTGGGGCGGGCGTGCCGGATCGTCGGGCAGCACCATTCCACCCAACGCCACACCCCAGCCGACCCGGATCCTGACCGGGAGCTGCGCTCCTGGCTGCGGGACTTCGCCAAGCAGCATCCCCGCTGGGGATACCGCCGCGCCCACACCGTGGCGGTCCGGGAGGGCTGGCGGGGTGGGTCGCAAGAAGATCCAGCGGCTGTGGCGCGAAGAAGGCCTCCGGGTACCCGCAAGGAAGCGGAAGCGGCAACGCCTCGGCGACTCGACGGTGCCGACAGGCCGGCTGACGGCGCCCTGTCCCGAACCTGGGCCCTCGACTTCCCCTTCGACGTCACCGCCACAGGGAGGACCATCAAGATCCTCCACGTCGCCGACGAGCACACCCGGAAAGCCGTTTGGCCGACCTGGTGGCGTATTCGATCGACGCCGACGCCACCGTCGGAGTTCTGGACAAGATCGTCGCAGAACGGGGCACCCACCCCGAGTTCATCCGCTGCGACAACGCCCCCGAGCTCACCGCCGCAGCCCTGCGGGACTGGTGCCGGTTCACCGGTGCTGGTACCGCCTACATCGACCCCGGATCACCCTGGCAGAACCCCTGGGTCGAGTCCTACCCCTCCCGAATGCGCGACGAGCTCCTCGCCATCGAGCAGTTCGACACCCTCCTCGAAGCCTAAGTCCTCGTCGCCGACTGGAGAAAGGAGTACAACGACTACCGACCCCACTCCGCCCTCGGGATGCTCACCCCCACCGAGTACGCTCGACAATGGCGGAACAACCACCCGAAACTCTCATAACGGGTGGACCAACAACCGGGGTCCAGCCAGTAGCCGCCGCGACCGAGCCAATACTTGCCAGTCTGCCTCCAGGCGGCGGATCAGCTCTGTTTCCGACGCTCGGGTCGGCCGCTTCGCATCCACCAGGGGCTCCTCTCGCCATTGGACGAGGCAGAGCGTCAGCGGGAACCCTGTCAGTCGGGTGTCATGAGCCCTGTCAGTTGAGTAGCAGCTCGTCCCCGGTACAGACACCCTCGGCAGTGGTGCCTCCGGCACGAACGACTCAGCTAGCAGGGACGCGAACGGAGTTGTGGCTGGCGGCACGACCTGATTGAGCGATCGGATCGCTCGCCGGGCCGGGGGTGAAGGCGGTTAGCCCACGGCTAGCATGGTCTCGACGCGACCGCCTGCCGGTGTCACTCGTGCGGAGGGCGTGACCAGGCGACCGGTCTCCGCTCCCGTCGACTCGTAGTCCGCGGGTGGTCTGGAGGAATACCTTGAGTATCGAACGCACGACGGCCCTGCGGCTTCCCACCCATACTGCGTTGGCGGCTATCTTCGCCCTTGAGTCCATCAAGGGCTTCGGGCCTAACAAGTTCAAAGAGATTGATGCAGTCGGCCGTACTCCTGAAGAAGTCCTCGATGCTCCCGACTTGTTGCCGACGAGAGGTAAGCGGGGAGCGGCTCTCCGGGAAGCCATTGCCGCTTTGCCGCAGAATGTGCGGCTGGACGCAAGAGAGCGGGCAGAGCGGCAGCTTGCGCTCGCCACCGAGTACAACTCCCACATCCTCACCTACAACGATCCTGCGTACCCCAGACGCGTGTACGCATCCAACAATCCTGTCCCAGCGCTCTTCGTACGTGGTCCGGTCGAGCTGCTATCGCAGGATTCGGCTGTCGCCTGCGTGGGGTCGAGGTCGATCCGAGAACCGTATGTCAGCGCACTGCGTCGGATCTCCGAGTATCTCGCGATCAGTCGGATCACTCACGTTTCAGGGTTCGCACTGGGGGCAGACACCATTGGTCACACCGCGGTTCACGAGGCAGGTGGTAAGACGATCTGCGTGATGCCCTCGGGGCTCGATGCTCCCTTCCCCCCGGAGAACCGGGAGCTCTGGAAGGAGTTCCTGGCTTCCGAACGAGCCGTCTTCGTGAGCGAGTTCTTTTTCCATCGGCGAGCTTCCGCGTTGACCCTTCGCAAGAGGAACAAGCTGATCGTTGCGCTTGCCGACGGCCTCTTTGTCGCTCAGTCCTCGGCATCGGGTGGCGCCATGAACGCATACCGCTTCGCGATCGAACAGAAGAAACCCGTGTCGACTCTCCAGGCAGACGGCTCCAGCGACACCTCCGGAAATCAGGAGATCGCAGATGCCCACCGACCGCGTCTCACCGTCTTCGACCCTGCTAGGCCCCTCGACGGGTTCACCGAATGGGTGCTGCGGCTGTAGTCGTGGATCTAGACGGAACCATCTGGGACAGCGAGCCGTGGTTCGCGTCGATACTGGCGACGGCTGCCGGCATCGACCCCGAACTGGCGATCTGGCGACTCAGCCACACACCTGTGGCGACGTTGATACGACGCACACGGGGGATGAGCCCAGCAACATTCTCTAGACAAGCAGAGAAGGCCATCAATGACCTACCCCTATATCCGGGTGTCCAGGAGACACTCTCCGCCTTGAGCTCGGCAGGAGTGGCACTGGGAGTCGGAACGAGCTTGCCCGGCTGGATCGCGAAACCCATGTTGGCACACACCGGCCTCGCACCCTTCTTCCGGGCGGTCGTTCATTCCAGCAATACGATTCCGCGCAAGCCCAGTGCCGCGTTCCTGGACTCTGTTCTGCGGCAGCTGGGCGAGCATCGAGGCCAGGAGGTGTGGTACGTAGGAGACCGTGAGGTTGATGCGGCAGCGGCTCATGCTGCTGGCGTAGCGTTCGCCTGGGCCAGCTACGGATACGGACCCCGCCCGGATTCGCCCATACGGAAGGTGCTACACAGCTTCCCGGACCTGCTCGAAGTACTGTGATGAGCCCCTCCTTCACCGCCACCCGACCCAGTCGCCCGCCTAAGAGGCATAGCTCTCTGAGTACCGAATGGCTGACATCGACTTCACCGGAGTGATCATCGCGAAGGCCGAGGAGGCTCTCGCCAACGGACAAGCAGGTCGGGCCGCCGAGTGGCTCGCACGGCTGAAGCCCAACGAGCGCCCCTCGGACCTTGAGGAATCAGCCTGCTACGCCGCGGCGAAGGAGGCAATGGCGAAACTCCGCTGGGGAAGCGCTCAGGCATTCTTGGAACGGGCGAACGCCGCACGTCATGATCCCTTCGTGCAGCGACGGCTCGGCCTCATCCGTCAACGATCTTCTCTTGAGCTCGATCAAGAGTCGCTGGAGCTCGTGGCGGCCCGGAGCCGCCGGGCGACCCGGCTCCGCACCGACCTGTTGCAACCGGAAGTGTCAGGCGTGTGGGCCTGGGCGGCCTACATCTCTCGTGGCTACGAGAGCGGGTCCCCTATGAGCCGTTTCATCCGCTACAGCAAGGAGTCCTTGCCTCCCGAAGAACAGCAAGCGATGGCGCGAATCGGCGGATCAGTTCTTTGCAGGTACATCGAAGAGGAAACTCCGATACTCGCTCACGCGGATGTTGTCGTTTCTGTCCCGGCGAATCCCGGCCGATACTCCTCACGGGGTTGGAGCCTTCCAGACGAGCTGGCCCGGAGAATCGAAAAGCACCTTGGCCTGCCGTTTCTCTTCGGCGCACTCGAATCACAGGCTGGGGATCTAGAGCTTCGCGGCATGAGCTGGGCTGATCGCCGGCGTGCCGTCAGAGGCAGCATGGTGGCTAGGGAACTCGGCGACGGTCAAGGCCGAACCGTACTCGTCGTGGATGACGTCATCACGTCGGGTGCGACCCTCAGAGAAGCCGCTCGCCAACTTCGGGGCGCGGGCGCCGCAGATGTCCTCGGTGTTGCGCTTACACACACAGAGGGATGATCCGTGCGTGCGGCCGAACGCTGGTGGCCTCGGAGGGACCAGGATCCGAGAGAGACTGGTTCCGGGTGGCTGAGGGGTCGAACACCCGGTTGTCCTCATGTGTGACCAGCGTTCCGATGGCACATCGATGGCACAAGAAGATGCCATCGGATGGGCATCAGCGCGGAACGCTGAGAAGTGACAACCCTCGCTGACCAGGGCATTCGCGCATTCTCCCAGGTCGCGGGAACCCCCTGGTTCTGGCTCATAACCCGAAGGTCGCGGGTTCAAATCCCGCCCCCGCTACGAAGAAACCGCAGGTCAGCGCCCCTTTCCGAGGGGCCCTTCTGCGAATGCGGGCTTTGACTCGCCAGTTGCGTCCAGGGTGGTGGTGTACGAGGGGCCTGGGGGTCCTTTGAAAAGGGTGATCACCGCGTCAGCCTCACGAGTACGTGTTGAAAGCAACCGTGAGGAGGAACGCGGTGATCACGGACAGGATGGACGTTTTGGAGTGGCTGCGCAACCAGCTCGAGGACGCGGATGCGGATCTGTTGGGTGAGATGGTGCGCACTTTCGCGGAGACGCTGATGTCGGCCGAGGCCGACGTGTTGTGCGGCGCCTCTTATGGGCAGCGGTCTGTGGAGCGGGTGAACCGGCGGAACGGGTATCGGGGTGTGCCGGTGGGACACGCGGGTGGGCAGCATCGACCTGCGCATCCCGAAGCTGCGGGAGGGCTCGTATTTCCCTGGCTGGCTGTTGGATGCCCGCACCCGGGCGGAGCGGGCGTTCATTCAGGTGGTGGCTGAGGCCTACGTCAAGGGGGTGTCCACCCGGCGGGTCGCCAAGCTGGTGGAGACCCTGGGGGTCGCCTCGTTGTCGAAGTCGCAGGTCTCGGAGATGGCGAAAGACCTCGACGAGCTGGTGGCCGACTTCCGGCATCGGCCCCTCGATCAGGGCCCCTACACGTATGTGTGGGCCGACGCCCTCACCATGAGGGTGCGGGAAGGCGGCCGGGTGGTCAACGTCGCCTGTCTGACCGCCACCGCCGTCAACGCCGACGGGCATCGGGAGATCCTCGGCCTCGACGTCACCACCTCCGAAGACGGCGCCGGCTGGCTGGCGTTCCTCAGAAGCCTGGTCGCTCGGGGCCTGTCGGGAGTGCAGCTGGTCATCTCTGATGACCACCCCGGCCTCGTCGACGCCATCTGCGCCACCCTCCCCGGTGCGGGCTGGCAGCGGTGCCGCACCCACAACGCTCGAGAGCCTGCTCACCAAGGTGCCCAAGGCCTCGGAGGCGATGGTGGCCACCATGGTGACGCCGCCGTCTTCGCCCAGGCCCTCCGCCGACGAGGTCTGGGCCCAGCATCGCCGGGTCGTCGACCACCACCCTCCAGGTGGGCCTCGTCGACGCCGCCGACCACCTCGACCAAGCCGCCGCCGACCTGCTGGCCTTCACCGGATTCCCCAAAGCCCACTGGCGGCAGATCCGGTACCAGCAAC
>WFOA01000084.1 GCA_015488325.1 Acidimicrobiia bacterium
CTCCCGGCCCTGACCGTCGACCGTCGGCCCGCCGCTGTCTGCCGCTGTCCGCCAACCCAGGGCCCGCCACACCCCCACCGGGCACCCACAACCCAGGGTTCGCCGCCACCGTCCACCGCCGACGTTCACCGCCGCAGGTTGCCGCCGCAGGTCACCGCCGACGTTCACCGCCGGGGTTCAGCCTCCGTCGGAGACGGCCCGCAACCCCTGGTCTTCCGGCGGGAGCTCCCGTACCGTGTCGTCGACCGGTTCGAGGGGGTCCGGCTCGGGGCTGCCCGACAGCTCCGACAGCCGGGCGAGCTGGGGGGAGAGCCGGCTGGTCCACGACCCCACCGCGGCGTTGAAAGCCGCCACCGTCCTGGCCAGATTGGTACCCACCCCGGCCAGGTGACCGACGAAGGTGCCGATCCGCTTGTGCAGCTCCCGGGTCTGGTCGAGGATCTCGTCGGCCTGGCGGAGAGCCCGGTGTTCGGTGAGGAGAGCCGCCACGTTCGCCACCAGGGCGTAGAGGGCGGTCGGGCCCGCCACCACCACCCGGGCGTCCAGCAGCTTCTCGACCACCTCCGGCGAGGCCGCCGCCACCGCCTCGTACACCGCCTGGGACGGCAGATACATCACCACATACCCTCCGGAGGCGGCTTCGGCGTAGCCCCGGGAAACCAGCTCCCTGCCGACACGTTCCAGCTCTCTGCCCTGGGAGACGAGGAGCCGCTGCCGTTCATCGGCGTCGTCGCAGGCGAGGGCCTCCAGGTAGCGGGCGACCGGGAACTTGGCGTCGACGACGATCCGCCGGTCCCCGGGGAGGTGGACGACGACATCGGCGGTGCCCGATCCCACCTGGACCTGGGTGTCGAAGTCACGTCCTTCGTCCAACCCACCGAGTTCGAGGATCCGCAGCAGCGAGATCTCACCCCAGTTGCCCCGCGCCCGGTCGTTGGTGAACAGCTGGGTGATGGTGCCCACCTTCTGCTCGATGCCACCGACCTGGCTTTCCAGAACCGCCTTCTGGGCTTCGAGGGCCTTCTCGATCGACGCCAGCTTGGAGGCCAGGTCGGTGACCTTGGCGTCGAGGACTTCGTCCCGTGGCGGGGCGGGAACCTCTGCCGGCCCACGGCGGCGCACCAGCAGCGCCGCCACCACCACCGCCCCGGCCGCCACCGCCAGGGCCACCACCACTGCGACGGTCTCGACACTCATCTCGACGCTCCTTCACCGGCCACGAGGCCAGTATGGCCGACGGGTAGGACAGAAACGGGGAGTGGGTACGGTCAGTCGGCGCCGAGGCGGCGGATCAGGTCGGCGTGGTCGGGATGCCGGGCGGCCAGCTCCTCCACCTGGGACGGGGAAGCGAACTCGCATCCGGCCTCGTCGAAGGGCGGCGCCATCGTCGTGCCCACCAGCGTCCAGTCTCCGGTGCTCTGCGACCCCTGCCACACCCCTGCCGGCACCACCACCTGGGGCCGCTGGCCGGCGGCCAGGTCGGCACCCAGGACCACCTCGTTCACCTCGGAGCCGTCGACGAGCACCAGCGCGAGGGGGGCGCCGGCATGGAAGTGGTAGATCTCGACGCCGTCGAGCCGATGCAGCCGGGACCGTTCCCCCCGCTCCAACAGGTAGTAGATGGCGCTGGAATGGCGGTCCCGGTGGGTCTGGGTCCACCATCCCCCCTCCACCGGCAGAGGCTCCAACCCGAGGAGTGCTTTCACGTCGGCGCCGGAGAGTCCGTTCATGTCGCCTCCGACGCCAGCCGGGCGGCCCGTGCCGTCACCTCCCGGCGGGCTTCGTCGACGTCGACGGTGAGACACCGCCGGTCGGAGACGACCCGGCGGCCTTCCACCCACACGTCGGTGACGGCCCGGGACCCGGCGCTCCAGACGAGATGGGAGATCACGTCGACGGGTTCCACCACCGGCGCGAAGGCAGGGTCGCCGAGGTCGAGGCGGATCAGGTCGGCCCGGCGTCCCGGCTCCAGCACCCCCAGGTCGTCCCGGCCGAGGGCGGCGGCTGCGTCCCGGGTGACCATCGCCAACGCCTGGGCGGCGTCGATCGTCTGGGCGTCGAGGCTGCGGAGCCGGGCCAGCATCGGCGCCAGGCGCATCTCCTCCCACAGGTCGAGGTTGTTGTTGGAGGCCGGTCCGTCGGTGGCGATGGCGACGGTGATGCCCCGACGGAGCATGTCGGCGACCGGGGCGATCCCCGACGCCAGCTTGGCGTTCGACTGGGGACAGTGGGCGACGGCGACGCCGTGGGCGGCCCACAGGTCCAGGTCGTCGTCGTCCATCCACACGCAGTGGGCGGCGAGGACCCGGTCGACGTCCAGCACCCCGTGGTCGGCCAGCAGTCTCGGGACCGATCGTCCGTACCGTTCGCGCAGCCCGGCGTCTTCGTCCCGGGTCTCGGCGACGTGGGTGTGCAGCAGCATCCCGTGTTCGGAGGCGATGGACGCCGCCAGTTCGAGGCCTTCCAGGGGGACGGCGTAGGCGGAGTGGGGGGCGATGCCGACTTCGATGAGGGGGTCGTCGGCGAAGGTGTCGGCCAGGGCGACGGCCGCTTCGGCCTGTTCTGCCCAGGTGCCGAACCGTTCCCACCCGGGGGCGTCCACCACCGGTGCACACACCACCGACCGCAGCCCGGCGGCGGAGGCCGCCTGGGCGAGGTGTTCGGAGTAGAGGTACATCTCGCAGGTGGTGGTCACCCCGCCGGTCAGCAGTTCGGCGGCGGCGAGGGTCATCCCCCACCGGACGTCGTCGGGGCCCATCCGGGCTTCCCGCGGCCACATCACCTCGGTCAGCCACCGGCCCAACGGCAGGCCCTCCCCCGCGCCCCGCAGGAGGGTCATCGGGGAGTGGCAGTGGCTGTCGACGAGGCCGGGCATCACCAGCCCGCCGACCCGTTCGACCGGTCCGCCGTCGGGGGGGCTGACCCGGGTGATGGTGCCGCCGGTGACCTCCACGACGCCTGGGGTGAGGATCCGGTCGTCGCCGTCCATGGTGACGACCACGTCGGCCCACAGCCGGAAGGTGTCGGCCGCCGTCACCATCCCGACCTCGCGTTCATGCCGCCGTCGACGACCAGGTCGGCGCCGGTGATCCAACGGGCGGCGTCGGAGACGAGGAACCACACGGCGTCGGCGACGTCGTCGGGTTCCCCGACCCGGCCGAGGGGGGCAGCGGCCCGCCACCGGGCCACCCCGTCGGGCCAGTCGTCTTCCAGGCCGTCCCGGCGGACCAACCCCGGGGACACCGAGTTCACCCTGATCCCCCGCCGCCCCAGCTCGACGGCGGCCGCCCGGGTCCAGCCTGCCACCGCCGCCTTCGACGTGGCGTAGAGGCCGTGGCCGGCGGCAGGACGGTGTCCTTCGATGGAGGCGACGTTCACCACCGCCGCGCCGGCGGCGGCGACGTCGGCGAAGCGCCCGGTGAGGGCGATCACCGCGTCGACGTTGACGGTGCGGATCCGGTCCCAGTCGTCGCCGACGTCACCGGTGACGTCGACGGCGGCGTTGTTGACGAGGATGTCGAGGCCGCCGAGGACGTCGACGGCCTCGTCGACGGCCCGGGCGGGCCGGTCGGCCAGGTCGACGGCGACGACGGCGGCGGCCGGTCCCAGGTCGGCTGCCAGGGTCTCGGCGACGGTCCGGCGTGCAGGTCGGCAGTGGACGGCCACGTGGGCGCCGGCGGCGGCGAGGCGGCGGGTGACGGCGGTGCCGATCGTGCCGGTGGCACCGGTGACGAGCGCCTTCCGGCCGGTGAGGTCGAAGGCGGCGAAGGGGGAGGTCATGGCCGGCTGGGACTGTTGTCGGGCACCGGCGGCCGATAGTAACGTCCCGGCCGGTCGCCCCGAGGTTGGCAGACGGGGCCGAACCGGCGGGGAGGGACCGTGACGAGACCTGCGGCAGCCGAGGAACGCTTCGAGGACCTTCAGGTGGTGGCCTGGGTCGACGACCGGCTTCGGATCCTCGACCAGACGGCCCTTCCCGACGAAGAGCGCTACCTGGACCTCACCTCCACCGACGAGGTGGTGGACGCCATCCGCCGTCTGGCCGTTCGGGGCGCCCCCGCCATCGGTGGGGCGGGAGCGTACGGGATGGTGGTCGCCTTGGACGAAGCCGCCCCCGGTTCCGTCGCCGACGCCCGACGGGTCCTGGCCGACGCCGCCGCACGGATCGGGTCGGCCCGTCCCACCGCCGTCAACCTGCCGTGGGCGGTGCGTCGGGTGCGGGCGGCCGCCGAGGAGGGGACGTCGGTGGACGACATCCGCCGCCGGGCTCTCGCCGAGGCGGACGCCATCGCCACCGAAGACCGGGCCGCCTGCGCCGCCATCGGCCGTCACGGCGCCGCCGAACTGGCCGACCGGCACCGGATCCTCACCCACTGCAACGCCGGCCGGCTCGCCACGTTGGGGATCGGCACCGCCCTCGGGGTGGTGTACGCGAAGGCGGCGGCCGGTCATCCGGTCGAGGTGTACGCCCCCGAGACCCGCCCGCTGCTGCAGGGGGCACGGCTGACCGCCTGGGAGCTGCGCCGCTCGGGAATCCCGGTCACCGTCCTCCCCGATTCGGCTGCCGCCATGCTGCTCGGGTCGGGCCGGGTGGAGGCGGTGGTGGTGGGCGCCGACCGGATCGCCGCCAACGGCGACGTCGCCAACAAGGTCGGCACCTTCGCCCACGCGGTGGCCGCGGCCCGGGCCGGGGTGCCCTTCTACGTGGCGGCTCCGCTGTCCACCTTCGACCCGGACACCCCCGACGGCGACCACATCGAGATCGAACAGCGCCACCCCGACGAGATCCGCCGGTGCGCCGACCGGGCGACCGCCCCGGCCGGGGTGGACGTCTGGAATCCGGCGTTCGACGTCACCCCCCACGAGCTGGTCACCGGGATCATCACTCCGGTGGGCGTGATCCGCGGCGACTACAGTCCCGCCATCGCTCACCTCTTCGAGCGTTCTGCAACGATGGAAGGAGAGACTCCATGAGGAGCACAAGCCCGTCCGTCCGGCTGGCCGCACTGGCGGCGTTCGCCATGGTCGTGGCCGCCTGTGCGGGCGGTGGCGCCGACGCACCCGACGAGGGCGGCGCCGCCACCGAGACCACCGCCGCGGCCGCCGCCGACACGTTCCTCACCGGGAAGTTCGTCGACGCCTGCAACGAGGCGAAGGGGAAGGTGTCGGTTCCCGAAGGGTTCAACATCGGGCTGGTCACCGACATCGGCAAGATCAACGACGGCACCTTCAACGAAGGCGTGTACAAGGGGTTCGCCGCCGCCGCCGAATGTTTCGGCCTCGACTCCCGCTACATCGAGACGGCGTCGGAGGCCGACTACACCACCAACCTGAACAGCATCCTCGACAGCGATCCGGAGGTGGTGGTGACGGTCGGGTTCCTCCTCTCCACCGACACCCTCGAGTTCGCCCAGGCGAACCCGGACGTCACCTTCATCGGTGTCGACCAGTTCCATCCCGAATACCCCGACAACTACGTGGGGATCCTCGCCGCCGACGACCAGGGCGGCTGCATGGTCGGCGCGTTCGCCGGTGCCTTGACCGAATCGAACGTGGTCGGCGTCGTCGCCGGGGTGGAGGCGGTGCCGCCGGTGGTGCGGTTCGCCAACGCGTTCAAGTACTGCGCCGAGCAGGTCAACCCCGACGTGGACGTCCGGATCGTCTACCACGAGTCGTTCACCGACGTCACCGGAGGCGCCGCCACCGCCGAGCAGATGCTCGGGGAGGGCGCCGACGTGATCTTCGGGGCCGGTGGACCGACCGGGTCGTCGGGGATCAAGACCGCCGCCGCCAAGGGCGCGTGGGTGATCGGCGTCGACACCGACGAGTACTACACGACCTTCGAAGGCGGGGCGATCGCCGGTGCCGACCGGCTCGCCACCTCGGCGATCAAAGATGTCGGCCTCGGCGTGTTCCAGCAGATCGCGGCGATCCTCAGCGGCGAGTTCCAGCCGGGGATCTTCACGTTGACGGCCGCCAACGGCGGCATGGACTACGCGCCCTTCCACGAGGCGCCGGTTCCCGAAGAGGCGGCGAAGGTGCTGGAGGACTACCGCAAGGGCCTCGCCGACGGATCTATCTCGACGGGAGTCGATCCCATCACCGGTCAGCCCCTGGACGGCTGATTTCGGACATGACCGGAGCTGGTCGCCACGTCCTGGAGGTCGAAGGGATCACCAAGACCTTCCCGGGCGTGGTGGCCAACCGGTCGGTCTCCTTCGACCTGGCCGAAGGGGAGATCCATTGTCTGCTCGGTGAGAACGGGGCGGGGAAGACCACCCTGATGAACATCGTCTTCGGCCTGTACCGGCCGGACGAGGGGACGGTCCGGGTGCGGGGCGAAGAGGTGTCGTTCTCGTCGTCGGCGGACGCCATCGCCGCCGGGATCGGGATGGTGCATCAGCATTTCCAGCTCGTCCCCACCCTCACCGTGTTGGAGAACGTGGTGTTGGGTGCCGAGACGGTCCGCCACGGCGTGTTGGAGCTGGCGTCGGCCCGCCGCACCCTCGCCGACCTGTCCGACCGCTACGGCCTGCCCGTCGACCCCGACGCCCTGGTCGGTGACCTGTCGGTGGGCATCCGCCAGCGGGTGGAGCTGCTGAAAGCCCTGTACCGGGACGCCGACATCCTCATCTTGGACGAGCCGACGGCGGTGCTCACCCCCGGGGAGGTCGACGAGTTCCTGTCGACGGTGCGGGAGCTGGTCGGGATGGGCAAGTCGATCGTGTTCATCACCCACAAGCTGCGGGAGGTGTCCCAGGTGGCCGACCGGATCACCGTCCTGCGCAACGGCGAGGTGGTGGGACGCACCACCCCGGCGGAGACATCCGAGGAGGAGCTGGCGGCGATGATGGTGGGTCGCCAGGTCAGCTTCACCGTCGACGTCGGAACGTCCGACCCGGGCGAGGTGGTGTTGGAGGTCTCCGGGCTGGTGGTGGACGACAACCGGGGTCACGCCGCGGTCCGTGACTGCAGCTTCGCGGTGCGAGCCGGGGAGATCTTCGGGATCGCCGGGGTGGAAGGGAACGGCCAGCGGGAACTCGTCGAAGCCCTCGCCGGGATGCGTCCGGTCGTCGCCGGCGACGTCCGGCTGCGGGGCCGGTCGCTGCTCGGCCTCGACCCCCGCCGGATCGCCGAGCTGGGGGTGGGTCACATCCCCGAGGACCGGACCCGCCACGGCCTGATCGGGGCGTTCTCCGTCGCCGACAACCTGGTGTTGAACCGCTACCACCGCCCACCCTTCGCCCGGGGTCTGGTCCGCCGCCGCTCCGAGGTGACGGCCCACGCCGAGGAGCTGGTCGCCACCTTCGACATCCGCACCCCCGGCGTCGACGTCCCGGCCGCCCAGCTTTCGGGCGGCAACCAGCAGAAGGTGGTGGTGGCACGGGAGCTCTCCCGTCCCCTCGAGGTGCTGCTGGTCGCCCAGCCGACCCGGGGCCTCGACGTCGGGTCGATCGAGTTCATCCACCGCCGCCTCGTCGAGATCCGGGACCGGGGCACGGCGGTGGTGCTGGTCTCCGCCGAACTGGACGAGGTGTTGGCGCTGGCGGACACCGTCGGGGTGCTGTACCGGGGCCGGATCGTGGCGTCGATGCCGGCGGCCGAGGCGGACCGTCATCGGGTGGGGTTGTTGATGGCGACGGGGTCGGAGGCGGCGTGACGACGATACGGGCGACGTATCTGCGGATGGCGCCGGTGTCGGTGCCGATCTTGGCGATCGTCACCGCGTTGGCGGTGGCGGCGGTGGCGGTGTTGGCGTCGGGGTCCGATCCGCTGGTCGCCTACGGGGCGCTGATCGAAGGGGCGTTGGGTTCGCCGGAGCGGATCGCCACCACCGTCGGGCGGGCCACCCCGTTCATCGGGACCGCCCTCGCCATGGCGTTCGCCTACAAGGCGGGGCTGTTCAACATCGGCGCGGAAGGCCAGATCCTCGCCGGGGCGTTGCTGGCGGCCTGGGTGGGGACCTGGTCGTTCCTGCAGGGCTGGCCTGGCGTCGTGTTGATCCCGGTGGTGCTGGCCGCCGGCACCGTCGGCGGGTTCGTCTGGGGGTTGGTGCCCGGCGTGTTGAAGGCCCGGACCGGCGCCCACGAGGTGATCACCACCATCATGATGAACTTCATCATGTCGCTGCTGGCGGTGTGGCTGGTCAACTCCCTCGACCCGATCATCCTGCGGGACCCGGACGTGTCGGTGGCCCGGACCCGGCCGCTGCCGGAGGCGGCCCGCCTGTGGGAGCTGGTGCCCGGCACCAAACTGCATCTGGGGTTGTTCATCATGTTGGGTCTGGTGGCGGCCACCGCCTGGGTGCTGGACCGCACCACCTTCGGGTTCGAGGTGCGGGCGGTCGGCACCAACCCCGAGTCGGCGACCTACGCCGGGATGAACGTGAACCGGATCACCATCCTGGCGATGGCGCTGTCGGGGGCGATGGCCGGCCTCGCCGGGGCCGGGCACGTCTCGGGGGCGGAGGGGTTCCTCAGCCCCGGCGTGTTCGTGAACGTCGGCTTCGACGCCATCGCCATCGCCCTGCTGGCCCGGGCCAACCCGTGGGGGATCGTCCCCGCCGCCCTGCTGTGGGGGGCGTTGCTGTCGGGGGCGCCGCTGATGCAGCAGCGGGCCGGCATGTCCACCGACCTGGTCCGCATCATCGAGGCGACGGTGCTGGTGTTCATCGCCGGTGACGCCATGATCCGCTGGCTGTTCCGGATCCGCTCGAACGGGGAGGTGTCGACGGCGTGACCGCCCCGTCTCTCCGCCGCCGCTTCGTCGCCGTCGACCGGGTCCGGGCGTTGGGCGCCATCTACGTGGTGTTCGGTCTGGTGCTGCTGATGCGGGTGGCGCCGGCGCTACCCGACGATCCGGAACGGTTCCTGTTCGGCACCGGACCCGACGCCCTCGCCTGGACGTTCCGTCCGTCCACCACCACCGTCGTCATCGCCTCCGCCCTGGTGACGTTCGGGGCGTTGGCGCTGGTCCGTTCCGGCCGTCTCGTCTCCGGTGGGCTGGTGCTGGGGGGTGTGCTGGCGGTGGTGATGCTGCTGGTGGCGTCCCTGGCCCTCTCCCCCAACAAGAGCACCAACCTGGTGCCGCTGTTCATCCAGTCGCTGCGGCTGGGGTCGCCGATCGCGTTGGGGGCGTTGGCGGGGATGTGGAGCGAACGGTCGGGGGTGGTGAACATCGGGATCGAAGGGATGATGTTGGCGGGGGCAGGGATCGGGTTCGTCGCCTACGCGTTGTTGAACGGCGGGGCGGGCGGACTGCCGCTGTATGTGGCGGTGCTGGTGGCGGTCGCCGCCGGTGGGCTGTTCGCCGCCCTCCATTCCCTCATGTCGGTGACGTTGGGCACCGACCAGATCGTGTCGGGGGTGGCGGTGAACCTGCTGGCGATCGGGTTGACGTCGTTCCTGCGCAGCCAGGTGCTGGTGCCCCTCAACGCCGATTCGGCCACCACCCTGCCCGAACTGTCGATCCCCGGGTTGTCGTCGCTGCCGATCATCGGCGACCTGTTCTCGGCGAAGCCGATCTTCTTCCTCACCTTCGTCGCCTTCGGCGCGTCGGCGTTCGTGTTGACCCGCACCCGTTGGGGGCTGCGGGTCCGGTCGGTCGGCGAGAACCCCCATGCGGCGGAGACGTTGGGGGTGGATGTGATGCGGGTCCGCTATCAGGCGGTGATCCTCGGCGGCTGCATCGCCGGGCTGGCCGGCGCCCAGTTCTCGTTGGAGACGGTCGGGTCGTTCGACGATCTGATGACGAACGGCACCGGGTTCATCGCGTTGGCGGCGTTGATCTTCGGCAAGTGGCGTCCGTGGCCGGTGCTGGCCGGGTCGATGTTCTTCGGGTTCGCCCGGGCGTTGGGGGTGCGGATCCAGCTCCTCAACGTGGAGGTGGCCGGGTTTCCGCTGCCCAGCCAGTTCCTGCAGGCGGTGCCGTATGTGGTGACGATGGTGGTGTTGGCGGGGGCGATCGGCCGGGCGATCCCTCCGGCCGCGATCGGACGGCCCTATCGTCGGCCCGGATGATGTTGGGGTTCATCACCGGTTCCGGTTTCTACACCCTCCCCGGCTTGGAGGACGCCGAGGAACGGAGGGTCGTCACCCGGTTCGGGGAGGCGACGGTGACGGTGGGGTCGATGCGGGGCCGTCCCGTCGCGTTCCTTCCCCGCCACGGCGCCGACCATTCGGTGGCGCCCCACCGGATCGGGTTCCGGGCGAACCTGGCGGCGCTGGACCAACTGGGGGTGCGGGCGATCGTCGCCACCGCCGTCTCCGGCAGCCTCCACCCCGAGTTCGGGCCCGGCTCGCTGCGGCTCCTCGACCAGTTCATCGACTTGACCTGGGGGCGGGAACACACCTTCTTCGACGACGAGGTCCGCCACGTCGACATGACCGAACCCTACGACCCGGCGCTGCGGGCGGCGTTGTCGGCTGCCGCCCGGCGGGAGGGGATCCCGCTGGTGGACGGCGCCACCTACGTGTGTTTCAACGGGCCCCGGTTCGAAACCCCCGCCGAGATCGAGATGGCCCGGCGGATGGGCGGCGACCTGGTGGGGATGACCGGCTGCCCGGAGGTGGTGTTGGCCCGGGAGCTGGGCATCCGGTACGCGTCGATCGGGGTGGTGTCGAACCTGGCGGCGGGGTTGGAGGAGACGCCGCTCACCGTGGAGGAGATCATGGAGGTGTTGGCCGCCACCGCCGAGACGGTGCACCGTCTGATCGGTGCCGCCCTCGACGACCTGTTGGAGCTGGCGTCGTGAAGGACCGCTGGGTCGACGCCGAAGCCGCCCGGTTCGACACTCCACTGGGCGAATGCGTCTACGGGTCGCGGCTGTTGGGGTCCGATCAGGCGCTGGTGCTGCACGGCGGCGGCAACACGTCGGTGAAGACCGTCGAAGTGGACGTGTTCGGCGACCGGGTGGAGACCCTGTGGGTGAAGGGCTCCGGGTGGGACCTGGCGACGATCGAAGAGGCCGGGTTCGCCCCCCTCGACCTGGCCCGCACCCGAGCGCTGGTGGAGCTTCCCGCATTGTCGGACACCGAGATGATGTCGGAGCTGCGCCGCTGCCTCCTCGACCCGAACGCCCCCAACCCGAGCGTCGAGTCGATCCTGCATGCGGTGATCCCCGACGCCGCCGTCCAGCATTCCCACGCCGACGCCATCGTGTCGGTCACCAACACCGCCGACGGGGAGGCCCGGATCCGGGAGGTGTTCGGCGACCGGGTGGTGGTGGTCCCCTACGTGATGCCCGGGTTCCTCCTCGCCAAAGCCTGCCTCGAGTTCCTGGAGCGGGACCGCCACGCCGACACGGTGGGGATGGTGCTGTTGAACCACGGCATCTTCACCTGGGGTGAGACCACCCGGGAGGCGTACCGGCAGATGGTGACCCTGGTCGGCGAAGCCGAGGAGTTCCTGGCGGCCCATCCCGGCGGGCGGTCCCCCACTCCGGCGTCGCCGCCGGCGGCGGTCGACCCGACGACCCTGTCCCGGCTGCGGGCGGAGATCTCGGAGGTGGCGGGACGGCCGATGATCGTCACCCGCCGCACCGACCCGCGGGCGTGGGCGTTCGTGCAGCGGCCCGACCTGGACCGGGTGGCGACCCAGGGTCCCGCCACCCCCGACCACGTGTTGTGGACGAAACGGGTGCCGCTGGTCGGTCGGGACGTCGCCGGGTTCGCCGCCGCCTACGGGGAGTATTTCGTGCGGAACCGGGACGGCCGGGACCTGACCCGCCTCGACCCGGCCCCCCGGGTGGTCCTCGACCCCGAGTTGGGGTTGGTCACCGTCGGGGTGGATGCCGCCGCGTCGGACCGGGTGGGCGACATCTACCTGCACACGATCGACGTGATCGAGGCGGCGGAGGGTCTCGGCGGGTATGTGGCGTTGGGGGAACGGGAGATCTTCGACGTCGAGTACTGGGAGTTGGAGCAGGCGAAGCTGGCCCGGTTCGGCGGCTACCGCCGGTTCACCGGGGAGGTGGCGTTGGTGACGGGGGCGGCGTCGGGGATCGGCCGGGCCTGCGCGGAGGCGC
>WFOA01000085.1 GCA_015488325.1 Acidimicrobiia bacterium
CACCACCACCGGTCGCCCCACCGCCTCCCGCACCGGCCGAAGTCGACCCGCGTGAAGCCCTCGACTATCCGGTCGTCGTGTCCGTGCCCACCGCCGGTCTCGCCGAGCGGACGGCGTCGGCGCTGCCCCGGTGGATGGCCGCCCTCTTCTTCGTCCTTCCGTTGGTCGGTCTCCTCTACCTCGCCGGGAGCGGAGGCGAAGGCGCCTGCGTCGAAGGTGGCGTCGAGCTCGCCGTCGACCGGATGACCGGGGTCCCCGTCAACTGCGACGGCAGCGACTTCGTCGGCCGAGGAGACGGTGGCGGAGGGATCGACTTCATCGCCCTCGGGGAACGGATCTACCGGGGCGAAGAGGTGGCGGCGGCCAGCTGCGCGGCCTGCCACGGCGCCAACGGCGAAGGCGGTGTCGGTCCCGCCCTCAGCGGTGTCCTCTCCACCTTCGGCGCCTGCGGGGAACAGGTGAGATGGATCGAGCTGGGGTCGGCCGGGTGGCCCGACGCCACCTACGGCGACCTCGGAACACCCGTCGGCGGCGGCATGCCCGGATTCGCCAGCTCGTTGACGGACGAGCAACTCCGAGCGGTGGCAGCCTTCGAACGGGTACGGTTCGGCGGTGGCGATCCCGACCAGGTATTGGCCGACTGCGGCCTCGCCGGCGACGCCGAAGGCGAAGGAGCTGCCGGCGACGCCGAAGGCGAAGGAGCTGCCGGCGAAGCCGGTGCCCTGTCGCCCGAGGTCATCGCCCTCGGCGAGCGGATCTACCGGGGCGAAGAGGTGGCGGCGGCCAACTGCGCGGCCTGCCACGGCGCCAACGGCGAAGGCGGCGTCGGTCCCGCCCTCAGCGGTGTCCTCTCCACCTTCGGCGCCTGTGAAGACCACGTGAAATGGATCGAGCTCGGGTCGGCCGGGTGGCCCGACGCCACCTACGGCGACCTCGGAACACCCGTCGGCGGCGGCATGCCCGGATTCGCCAACTCGCTGGACGAGACCCAGCTCCGCGCCATCGCCGCCTTCGAGCGGGTGAGGTTCGGCGGAGCCTCCCCCGACGACGTCCTCACCGACTGCGCGGGCTGAGCCCGACCCGAGCGGCGAGGACGGCACGGAGCAGCGGCCCGAACCGTACCGTCCCCTCGGCGAGGACTCGCCCTCTGTGATCCAGGACCACGGGGATGGAGAAGGCGTACCGGCGGAGCAGCTCGTCGTCCCCTTCGACGTCGGCCACACGGACTCGGGCACCGACCAGCCGGGCCACCCGCTCGACCACCGGCCGGGCGGCGTCGCAGAGGGGACAGTGGTCGCGGGTCACGAAAACCAAGGAGAAACCGCTCAAGGAGGCCGCCTCCCCGACCGAAGTATGATGCCGACGGGTCCACGGACCCGACGAGATGGGTGCAGGCTTCGCCTCGACGTCATACCGAGGGCACGTTCGAAGACCCGAGGTGTGATCGGATAGCCTCCCAGCCCGCCCCACGAGCGAAGCCTCCATCTCGGTACGACGAAGCCCCCCTGCCCCGGGGGCTTCGTCGCGCCGGTACCCTGGTACCCGATGCGACCCGCCACCGCCATCGTCGTGCTCGTCCTCCTGGCCATCATCGCCATCGCCGGCATCATCCAGGTGTGGACCCTTCTGTCCGGGTGAGGACGACCGCGGTTCCCGCGGCCACGTTGAATCGTTCGTCGGCCCTCCCACCCCGCACCGCCAGCGCCAACATCCCCGCCGAATCGACGGACAGGAGGGGCTGGCCCTCTTCGACGTCCCCGTAGGTGGTCACCACCGGCACCACGACCTCGTTCGTGCCGATCCGCACAGCCACCGGCCCGTCGATCCGGGCCGCCGCCAAGTCGTCGGGCCCCACGTTGAGTTCGACGTTGCCGAAGTGGTCCACCCACCACGCCTCGGCAACGATCCGCCCTTCGCCAACCTCGGGAAGTGGCAGCAGCAGCGGCACCACCGAGTCGGGGTCCACCTCCGGGCCGAGATCTTCCGGTTTCGCCTCCCCCGAGGCGAGCACCGCCGCCGCCGGAGCGAACACGTCCCGCCCGTGGAAGGTGGCACCGAGGCTCGGGATCCGGAACCGGGGCTCCTCGATCGCATGGATCCGGCGGGCCCCGCCCACCATCGCCACCGCCGGGGAGAGCAACCCGTTGTCGGGTCCCACGAACGGCCCGAACTCGGTCTCGGCGACGATGGCTCGGCGCTCGGTCCCGACGCCGGGGTCGACGACGGCGAGCACCACCCCCTCCGGGAGGAACTGGACGGCACGCATCAGGGCCAGCGCCCCCGCCCGCACGTCCCCCCGAGGGACACCGTGGGTGAGATCGATGACCCGCACCTCTGGGGCGATCCGGGCGATCACCCCATGGACGACGCCGACGAACTCGTCGTCGAGGCCGAAATCGGACAGAAAAGTGATGGTGCTGCTCACCGGGGCGAGGATAGGCCCCCGCGAGGCATCCCCTCCATCTCGGTACCATCCCGCCCATGGCTGCCGACCACATCCACGAGACGCTGGCCGAGGAGCTGGCCGCCCTGCGCACGGTCATGCTGATCGGAGCGATGGACACGGGCAAGACCACCTTCGCTCGTCGGCTCGCCCGGGCGGCGCTGGCCGTCGGCCGCCGAGTCGCCTTCGTCGATGCGGACGTGGGCAACAGCACCGTCGGACCGCCGACGTGTGTCGGCCTCCGCATTCTCGACCCGTCAGAACCCGACGCCGAGCTGGACCGGGCCGACGCCCTCCATTTCGTCGGCGCCCTCAACCCCGACCGCCATGTGCTGCAGCAGGTGATCGCCACCGCCGCCCTCGCCGAGCGGGGACATCAGACCGCCGACCTGGTCGTCATCGACACGTCGGCGTCGGTGTCCGGCGTGATCGGCGAGACCCTGAAATACCACAAGATGGAGCTGTGCCGACCCGACCGCGTCGTGGCTCTCCAACGCGGCAGCGAGCTCGAACCGCTCGTGGGAATGCTCCGACGTTTCTTCTCCGCCGAGGTGACGGTCCTGCCCACCGAGTCGAGCATCGCCACCGTCGGACCCCTAGAACGTACCGCCCAGCGCCAGGCCAAACTCGCAGAGGCGTTCGCCGAGCCTCTGGAACGCTGGCGGGTCCGTCCGACGGTGTTCGCGCCCACTCTCCCGGCGGGGCTCGACCTGAGCCGGCTCGACGGGATGCTCGTGGGGGTCCAAGACGGTGACGGCCACTGCCTCGGTCTGGGCAGGTTGGAGTACGACGAGGGGATCCTCCGGGTCCTCACCAACGCCGGGGAGGGGATGCAGGGTCTCCGCCTCGGGTCGATCCGGATCGACCCGGAGAGCTTCGAGTGTCGGCCGGTGAACCTCCGCGAGGTGATCTTCGGCGTCTGAGGCCACGACGGCCCTCAAGGCACTCCCTGCCGCGACCGATAGGGAATGGGTGCAGATCCGACTCCGACGTCCCGTCGTCGCCCTCGTCGTAGCGCTCTCCGTCTCCGCTCTCGGTACCGTCTCCGCGTCCGCAGGGCCCGCTGACGAGGCCAGGTTCGTCGAGCTGATGAACGCCAGCCGCCGGGCCGCCGGCCTCGCCCCCCTGGCCGTCGACCCCGACCTGGTCCCCGATGCACGTCGCCACACCGCCGAGATGATCGAACGGGGCGACATCTTCCACAGCTCGAGCGCCGAGCTGGCTGCGGCGACCTCCGGCTGGACCCTCCTCGGCGAGAACGTGGGGATGGGACCCAACCCCGACATCCTCCATCAGGCCTTCATGAACTCGGCCAGCCACCGCGCCAACATCCTCGGCGCCTTCAACTACGTGGGGGTGGGTGCGGCCCGGGCCGACGACGGCACCCTGTTCGTGACCGTCCTCTTCGCCCAGAAACCCGTTCCCGCCGTGGCGCCCACGACCACCACGACTCCCGCCACCACGACGACCACGCTGCTTCCGGC
>WFOA01000086.1 GCA_015488325.1 Acidimicrobiia bacterium
CAAGACCCCTTGGACGAGCTGGGCGCCGAACCCTGGTTCGCGGTGGGACCCGACGACGTCTTCCCCGAAGAGTTCGCCTCCTTCCTCGGCGTCCAGGGGGAGCTTCGGGACGCCTTCTGTTCCCGACATCGGGACCTGTTCGACCCCGACACCTGGCGGGACTGGCAGCGGCGGGTCGCCTCGGGGGAGATCATCGAGATCTACCCGTATCGCCACGACGCACGGCTCCGGGGTGGGTCGTGATCGCCCCGGCGGTCGCCGACCGCATCGTCGACAACGTCGAACGGGTGATCGTCGGCAAGCGACGCCAGATCGAACGTCTCGTCGTCGCCCTCCTGGCCGGCGGCCATGTGCTGTTGGAGGACGTCCCCGGCACCGGCAAGACGATGCTCGCCCGGAGCCTCGCCGTCTCCGCCGGCCTCGAGTTCCGTCGACTCCAATGCACCCCCGACCTGCTGCCCAACGACGTCACCGGGGTCAACGTGTTCGACCCCCGCACCGCCGATTTCGTGTTTCGGCCGGGACCGGTCTTCTCCCGGATCCTCTTGGCCGACGAGGTGAACCGGGCGACCCCTCGAACCCAGGCCGCCCTGTTGGAGGCCATGCAGGAACGTCAGGTCACCATCGATGGGGAGACCCGACGTCTCGGCGAGCCGTTCATGGTGATCGCCACCCAGAACCCGATCGAGTTCGAAGGCACGTTCCCCCTGCCCGAAGCCCAACTCGACCGGTTCCTCCTCACCGTCGCCCTCGGGTATCCGGCTCCGGACGACGAAGCCCACCTGGTGCGGACCATCTCGGGACGGCACCCCGTCGACGCCCTCGGAGCGGTCACCGACGCCGACGAGCTCATCCGGGCGATCGGCGAGGTCGCCACGGTCGAAGTGGTCCCCGACGTCGCCCGGTACATCGTCGACGTGTTGGAGGCGACCCGACGCCACGCCCAGGTCGCTCTCGGTGCCAGCCCGCGGGCCGGCATCGCGCTGGCCGGGGCCTGTCGGTCCTACGCGGCGATCCGGGGTCGGGAGTTCGTCACCCCCGACGACGTCAAAGGACTCGCCGTCGACGTGCTCGCCCACCGGCTCGTCCTCCAACCCGAAGCCCAGCTCCGAGGCGTCACCGCGGCGACGGTGGTCGCCGACATCCTCGAAAGCATCCCCCTCGACCTCACCGGTACCGTGTGATGCGGTTCCTCGGGCGGCTGGCGATCCTCACCGTCCTCGCCGGAGCAGCCCTGCGGATCGACTTCGTGGTGGGGGTCGGCGTCATGATGGCCGTCGTCCTCGTCTCCGTCCGGTGGATCCCCGCCCTGGTAGCCCGTCGCCTCGAAGTCACCCGGGAGGCGCCCCGGAGGGTCATGTGGGGCGAGACGATCGACCTCACCGTGACCGCCCGCAATCTCGGATGGCTTCCGGCGTCGTGGGTGTCGGTGGTCGACCCGGTTCCCTTCGACCTCGGCACCGTCACCACCCGCTGGGTGACGTCGCTGCGCAGGTATACGACGAAGACGATGGAACGGGCGCTTCGCGCACGGCGCCGTGGTCTGTACCGGTTGGGACCCGGGGTGGTCGCCACCGGGGACGTGTTCGGTCTCCGCCGGGTCAGGGCGGCCGACATCCCGGCGGCGGTCACCGTCGTCTACCCGAAGATCGTGGCGGTCGGCAAGATGCGGCTGCCGGCGTCCGGGCCCAACGCCGTGCTGGCGGTCCCGATGGCGTTGGTCGACGACCCGACACGGACGGTCGGGGTGCGGGACTACGTCGCCGGGGATCCCCTCCGCCGGGTCCACTGGACGGCTTCGGCCCGGATGGGACGGATCCAGGTCAAAGAGTTCCAGCCGGGTATCGAGCGGACCACGGTGATCTGTCTCGACCTCTCCCGAGGGTCGTTTCCGATGGCGTCGCGGCGCACCGGATCGGAGCTGGCGGTCACCGCCGCCGCGTCGCTCTGCTTCCACGTCGTCACGGTGGAGCGTCTCCCCGTCGGGCTGCGGGTCACCGGGTGGGATCCGAGTGTCGGAGCCGACATCGAACAGCGGATCCCGGCTCGCTCCGACCCGGCCGGTCTGGTCCCGATCCTGGAGAGCCTCGCCCGGGTGAGGCCGGCCCGGGAGGCGAGACTGGGCGGATTGTTGGACCCGTCGGAGCTCGGCTTCGGCACCACCGTGGTGTTCATCACCGGCACACTCGACGAGGACCGGGTGGTGGCGCTGGCCCGGCTGCGTCGATCTGGGGCGCGGCCGTCGGTGTTGGAGATCGTCCCGCCCGGCGGAGAATCCCGGTGGTCGGCAGCTCTGCACCGGTTCCAGATCCCGGTCCGTGCCGTGTACAGGGAGGCCGATCTGGCATGGTGAATCCCGGAGCGACCGTACTGCTCGGGCTGCTGGCCGGGACGGTCGGCTGGACCGTGGGGGCAGCGATCCCGGCGGTCCGGGCCCCCTTCCTCGCCCTCGTCGGAGCCCTCGTCGTCGTCGAGGTCACGGCCGTACGTGGCGCCCTCGCCACCGGAGACCCCCACGCCGGTCGGGGATGGCTGTGGGGAGAAGCCGTCGTCCTCGCCGTGGCGGTGAAAGCCGTGCATCTCTTCACCCTGGGAACGGCGGCGATGGCCGAGATCGCTCGCTACCCCCAGGGTTTCGTCGAGGTCGAGACGGTCACCGGCTGGGTCGTCGCCGGAATCCTGTGGGGACTCGCACACACCACCTGGCGCGACGTCGAGCTCCTCGGATACCCGGGCGACGGTCCGGGAGACCCCGCCCCCCTCCAGCTCCTGACCCGCCGGTTCTTCCGGGTCGGGTTCCTCCTGGCCCTCACCGGGGCGGTGGCGACGGTGGGTGTGGAAGGCGTCGTCGATCTCCACCGGGAGCCGGCGACGGGTCCGTTCCTTCCGGTCGTCGGGTATTTCCTGTTCGGGCTGGCCGGGTTGGGATGTGCAGCCCTCCGCCACGGACAACGCCAATGGGAGAGAGACGGTGCCCGTGTCGACCGGGACGTGGGCACCCGATGGCGTGTGACGGTGGCGGTCGTCGCGTCGTTCGTCGTCGTCGCCGGTCTGGCCACCCCGGCCCGGGTCTCGGCTGTGGGTGGCCTCACCCCCGCCGTCACCGAGCTCGCCGCCGCCTTCGGACGGACCGCCGTCGACTGGTTCTCCGGCTTCGAACGTGACGGGTCGGACCGCGACGTCCCCTCCCGGGGGGCACCACCGGCCGTGGCCGGCGGCTCGGGGAGGGTGGGCGACCCGGTCGGAGACCGGATCCGGGACGTGTCGCTGCTGGCGGTCCTCGCCGCCGCCGCCGGACTCGCCTTCGTCCGCTTCGGTATTCGACGGCGCCGAGACGTCCCCGGTCGGGCCGGGTCGGTGACCGCCGCGGTGGGACGTCTCGTCCGTGACGGTTTGGCCGCCCTGTGGCGGATGCTGGTGTCGCTGGTGAAGGCGGCGAAGAGCCTGGCCAGGCCCCGGGCCGAGCCAGGAGCGGCCCCCGACCGCCGCCAGACCCACGGCCCGCCGGGCCGTTGGACGCCGACCGACGAGACGCGGCGACGGGTCGTCGCCGAGTATCGCCGGTTCCTCACCGACACCGGAGTGGTCGCCGGGCCGCGTCGGCCGTCGGAGACGAGCGGCGAATACGCACAGAGGGTGGCGGCCGTCATCGCCGATGCCGGTCCGGTACGACGCCTCACCGGCCTCTTCGACCTGGCCCGGTACACGGGACGGAGGCTGTCGGAGTCGGTCGCCTTCGACGCGGCGGCGGCGTACCGTCAGGTGCAGAGCCAGCTCGGCGGAGCGGACCGGGATCTTCGGTAGCCTGGCAGGGACGAGACCAGGAAGGGAACATGGCCGCCTACCCGTCCGAGTTCGAACTGGACGTCGTTCTCCGAGACGGCGAGGTGGTCCACGTCCGGCCCATCACCCCCGACGACGGGGACCGCCTGGTCCGGTTCTTCGAACGGTTGGGACCCGAAAGCCGGTACTACCGGTTCTTCCGGGTGAAGAAGAACCTCGACCCCGACGAGGTCGAATACTTCACCCACGTCGACTACGACCGGCGGATGGCTCTCATCGTCCTCGACGGCGACGAGATGGTGGGGGTGGCCCGGTTCGACCGGATGGACGACGACCCTCGGGTCGCCGAAGTCGCCTTCGCCGTCGCCGACGACTACCAGGGCAGGGGGATCGGCACCGAGCTGCTGCAGCTCCTCACCGCCTACGCCCGTCTGCACGGCGTCGACAAGTTCCGGGCGTTCGTCCTCCCCGAGAACGTCCAGATGATGCGCCTGTTCCGGAACTCCGGCTACGAGCTGACCCGCACCCTCGACGACGGCATCTTCGAGGTGGACTTCCCCGTCGCCTACACCGACGACGCCCGGGCGGCGGCCGAGGAACGGGAGAAACGGGCGGTGGCCGCCTCCATCCTGCCGTTGTTCTTCCCGCGTTCCATCGCGGTCATCGGTGCCTCCAACCGGCCCGACTCCCTCGGTGGCCGCCTCTTCGTCAACCTGCTGCGGGAAGGGTTCACCGGCCCCTTGTATCCGGTGAACCCGAACAGCCAGGTGGTGAATTCGGTTCGCGCCTACCCGTCGGTGCTGGACATCCCCGACCCGGTCGACCTCGCCTTCGTCGTCGTCCCCGCCCCGGCGGTCCTCGACGTCGTCACCGAATGTGCCGACAAGGGGGTGCGCGGGGTGGTGGTCATCACCGCCGGGTTCTCCGAGACGGGTCCCGACGGCGTCGAGATGGAACGGAAACTGCTGGATCTGGTCCGTTCCAACGGGATGCGGATGGTCGGTCCGAACTGCATGGGTCTGGTCAACACCTCCCCGGCGGTGCGGATGAACGGCACCTTCGCTCCCTACTACCCGCCGGCCGGCAACGTCGCCATGTCGTCGCAGTCCGGCGCCCTCGGCGTCGCCATCTTGGAGTACGCCTGCAACACGGGGCTGGGGATCTCTCAGTTCATCTCGGTGGGCAACAAGGCCGACGTCTCCGGCAACGACCTGCTGCTGGCCTGGGAAGACGACCCCCAGACCGACGTGATCCTGCTCTACCTGGAGTCCTTCGGGAATCCCCGCAAGTTCGCCCGGATCGCCCGGCGGATCGCCCGGAAGAAACCCATCGCGGCGGTGAAGGCCGGTCGCACCGGCGCCGGACGGCGGGCGGCGTCGTCGCATACGGGTGCGCTGGCGTCGATGGACGTCGCCGTCGACGCCCTCTTCCACCAGTCCGGTGTGATCCGCACCGACACCTTGGAGGAGCTGTTCGCCGTCGCCACCCTGTTGGCGAACCAACCGATCCCGAAGGGTCGTCGGGTGGGGATCATCACCAATTCGGGAGGCCCGGGGATCCTCGCCGCCGACGCCTTGGAGTCCCGGGGTCTCGAACTCCCCGAACCGTCCCCTGGGCTGCAGGCACGGCTGAGGCAGCGTCTGGCGGAGGAGGCGTCGGTCCGGAACCCGGTCGACATGATCGCCTCGGGCGGCCCCGAACACTACCGGCACGTCCTCGCCGAGATGATCGCGTCGGACGAGTTCGACGCCGTCATGGTGATCTACGTCCCGGTCAGTCCTGGCGGCGGCCGCCAGGTGGCCGAAGCGATCTGTGACGTGTGCGCCGACGACGGCCACGACGTCACCGTCATGGCCGTGTTCATGGAGTCGGAGACGGGACGGGATCTGCTCCGCACCGAACACGGTGCCATCCCTTCGTTCACCTTCCCGGAACGGGCCGCCGAAGCGCTCGCCCGGGTGGTCAGATACGGCGAGTGGCTTCGCCGGGATCCGGGGCGGGTCCCGGCCTTCGACGACATCGATCCGGACCGGGCCCGGACGGTGGTGGAGTCGGCCTTGGAGCGGATGGGGGATGACGGAGGCTGGCTGGAGCCGGACGAGGTGGCGGCGGTGCTCGAAGCGTTCGGCTTGCGGCTTCCCGCCTCCGAGGTCGCCCGCGACCCCGACGAAGCCGCCGAGATCGCCCGGCAGATCGGGGGGCCGGTCGTCGTGAAGGTGGTCTCCGCCTCTGCCGTCCACAAGAGTGACGTCGGCGGGGTCGTGTTGGGGGTGGAAGGGGACGAGGCGGTGCGCCGGGCGTTCGCCACGGTGACGGCGGCGGTTCCCGACGCCGACGGGGCCCTGATCCAGGAGATGGTGCCGGGCGGCCAGGAGGTGATCGTCGGGATGACCGAAGACCCGAACTTCGGTCCGCTGGTCGGATTCGGGCTGGGAGGCGTGTTCGTCGAAGTGTTGGAGGACATCGCGTTCCGTCTCACCCCCCTCACCGACGTCGACGCCGCCGAGATGGTGCGCTCGATCAAGGGATACCGCCTGTTGGAGGGGTACCGGACGACGCCCCCCTGCGACGTCGACGCCGCCGAAGAGGTCCTGTTGCGGATCTCGGCGATGGCGGAGGAGCTGGTGGAGATCGAAGAGATGGACCTGAATCCGGTGAAGCTGCTGGCGCCCGGGGAGGGAGCGCGGGTGGTGGACGCCCGGATCAAGGTGCGACCGGTCGAACCGGCGTGGGTTCCCGAGATCCGTGACCTCCCCGGGGTCACCAACCCGCGGAAGTAGCCCGGCCCTCCGGGGTCCGTCTACCCTCGGCGGGTTGGACGATCCGTGAGGTGTGAGATGTCGTTGGTCGAATACACGGTGGACGGAGCCGTCGCCCTGGTGGAGCTGAAACGTCCCCCGGTGAACGCCCTGTCCGAAGAGCTGTCCCGGGACCTGAAAGCCGCCTTCGAGAAGTGCCAGGACCCGAACATCCGAGCGGTGGTGGTGACGGGACGGCCCCATTTCGCCGCCGGCGCCGACATCAAAGGGTTCCTCGCCACCTACGAGTCGGGGGAGGGTGGTGACATCGCCGGCACCCTGGTGGACGCCATCTGGACCCTCGAAGGCCTGGCGAAACCGACTATCGCCGCCGTCCACGGCTATGCCCTCGGCGGTGGGCTGGAGCTGGCGATGGGTGCCGACTTCCGCTACCTGGCCGACGACGCCCAGGTCGGCCAGCCAGAGATCAAACTGGGGATCATCCCCGGGGCAGGCGGCACCCAACGGCTGCCGAGGATCGTCGGCTACCAGAAGGCGAAGGAGATCGTCTACACCGGCCGGTTCGTCTCGGCCGAGGAGGCGAAGGAGATCGGCCTGGCCGACGAGGTGGTTCCTGCCGACCAGTTGCTGGACCGGGCGCTCGCCGATGCCGGCCGCTGGGCGCAAGGCCCGACCTTGGGGATCGCCGCCGCCAAGAAGGCGATCAACGACGGCTGGGGTCTGCCGATGCGCGAGGCCATGGAGGTGGAACGCCAGGCCTTCGGTGAGTGCTTCTGGACCGAAGACGCCAAAGAGGGCGTCAAAGCCTTCGTCGAGAAACGGGAAGCCCACTTCCGGGGGCAGTGAGCGCCTCGACGGTGCGGAGCGGCTGCTCGAGTGTGCGAACCGTCGGCCACGGACCCCACCGTTCCATCACGACAGCATCGTGGCGGCGGCGAGCACGACGATGACGACTGTTAGGCGCCACGGGCCGCCCGAGCGTACCGTCGCATCCTCGAAGGAGATGGCGAGGGTTCGGTCGGGGACGACGGTCACCGAGAAGAACGTGTCCCAGGCCCCCTTCTCGGCCACGTCGACGACCTCGAGGGGCTGGCTCACGGGCGGTGTAGGGAAGACCCATCTGAACCCCTTCACCTCTTCGATGCCCGAGACCCGGCTGCTGCCGTCGGGCGGTTCGGCGCGGAATCGGTAGGTCACCGCCGGACGGTCCGAGAATCGCCGGAGGACGCGGCGCCTCTCCTCGGCCTCGACGGTGACCGTCCGTCGGCGCGCCGACGCCCGCGTCATGTCCGACGTCCTTCTCCGCTCGAGTCGACCCGAACCTACCGACGGTCACACCGACGCCACGCGGCGACGGAACCGTTCGAGGTTCTTGTTCCAGAGGCGGCGCAGCACCGGCCGGGCGAAGCATCCGGTGACCGGTCCCCCCAGGTACCAGGGGAACGACAGGTCTTCGGTCCAGGTGACGACGGTCCCGCCGCCGGTGGCGGTCAGCTCGAACCGGCCGTGACCCCGCACCACTCCTCGGTGGCTGACGGCGAGGCGGTGTGGCTCGTCCCATTCGACCACCTCCATCACATCGACGGTGTGCAGGGGGCCGACCCGGGTGCCGACCCGCATCCGGGTGCCGACACCTTCGGTGCGGCTGCCGACGAACTCGACACCTTCGGCGTCGGACATCCACTCGGGGTGGGATGCGAGGTCGGCCAGGCATGCCCACACCTGCCTGGGTGGCACGGGGATCTGCACCGAGACGGTGATCCGGGTCATCTGCCGGCCACGACCCGCCCGGCTTTCACCACGGTACGTACCAGGGGCGAGTCGGGCCGGTAGGCGAGGTGGGCGGGATGGTCGGCGTCGAGGACGACCAGGTCGCCGATGTCTCCGGGGGTGAGCCGTCCCCGATCTCCGAGGGCGAGGGCCAGGGCACCGCCCCGGGTGGCCGACCACACGGCCTCCTCCACCGACATCCCGAAGTTGAGGACGGCGAGGGCGATCATCGCCGGCATCGTCTCCCAATACGACGTCCCCGGGTTGCAGTCGGTGGCGAGGGCGATCGTGACTCCGGCGTCCCGGAGCAGGCCCACCGGTGGGGGAGGGGTCCGCATCGACAGCGCGGCGCCGGGGAGGAGCACGGCGACGGTGCGGGCGGCGGCGAGCCGTCGGGCCTGGTCGGCGGTGACGTGGTCGAGATGGTCGGCGGACACGGCGCCGATCTCGGCGGCCAGGTCGGCGGCGCCGGTGGCGGCGAGCTGCTCGGCATGGAGTTTGGGACGGAGACCGTGGCGGGTGGCGGCGGCGACGATCCGGCGGGCCTCGACGACGGTGAAGGCGCCGTCGTCGCAGAACACGTCACAGAACCGGGCGAGGGGAGCGCAGGCAGGCAGCATCTCGGTCTCGATGAGCCGCAGGTAGCCGTCGCGGTCGTCGGCGTATTCGGGGGGCACCACGTGGGCGCCGAGGAAGGTGGGGACGACGTCCCAGGGAAGGTCGTCGTCGAGGCGGCGGACCACCTCCAGCATGCGCCGTTCGGTGGCGACGTCGAGGCCGTACCCGGATTTGATCTCGACGGTGGTGGTGCCGGCGGCGATCATCCGTTCCGCCCGGGCCCGGGACTGGCGGTAGAGGTCGTCGGTGGTGGCGGCCCGGGTGGCTCGCACCGTCGACATGATCCCGCCGCCCGCCGCCATGATCTCGGTGTACGAGGCCCCTGCCATCCGTCGGGCGAACTCTTCGGCCCGATCCCCGGCGAAGACGAGGTGGGTGTGGGGGTCGACGAATCCGGGGAGGACGGCGGCGCCTCCGGCGTCGATGGTCTCGACGGACTCCTTCACGCCCAGCGAGACGTCGGAGCTGGGACCCACCCATGCCACCCGACCGTCGGCGATGTGGACGGCCCCGTCGGGGATCACCCCCCACGGGCCCTCTCCTCGGGAGGGGTCGTTGGTGACGAGGAAGGCGTCGGTGACGAGGAGGTCGGACATCACACCCCATGGTGGCACCGCCGCGCGCACGAGCCGGCGGTTTCCGCGAGTTCCTGTACACGACGCCTGGTGCGTCCCGACGTCACCCCTCCATCGGGATCCGCACCCCCCGTTCCCGGGCCACCTGGCGGGCCCGGTCGTAGCCGGCGTCGGCGTGGCGCAACACCCCGGTGGCCGGGTCGTTGGTGAGGACCGTCTCCACCCGCTCCGCCCCGACGTCGGTGCCGTCGGCCACCACCTGGGCCCCGGCGTGGATCGACTTGCCGATCCCGACCCCGCCGCCGTGGTGGACCGCCACCCACGCCGCCCCCGACGAGGCGGCGACGAGGGCGTTGAGGATCGGCCAGTCGGCGATGGCGTCGGACCCGTCGGCCATCCCCTCGGTCTCCCGGTACGGGGAGGCGACCGAACCCGAGTCGAGATGGTCCCGCCCGATCACGATCGGAGCCTGCACCGCCCCTCGGCGGACCAGGTCGTTGAACGCCAACCCTGCCCGGTGCCGCTCCCCGTAGCCGAGCCAGCAGATCCGGGCGGGCAAACCCTGGAAATGGACTTTCTTCTCGGCCATCTCCAGCCAGCGGTGGAGGGCCCGGTCGTCGGGGAACAGCTCCAGAAGCGCCCGGTCGGTGACGGCGATGTCCGCCGGATCGCCCGAGAGCGCCACCCAGCGGAACGGTCCCATCCCTTCACAGAACAGGGGACGGATGTAGGCGGGTACGAACCCCGGGTAGGCGAAGGCGTCGCCGAAGCCGGCCTCCTTCGCCTCGCCCCGCAGGTTGTTGCCGTAGTCGAACACCTCGGCCCCGGCCCGGAGGAAACCGACCATCGCCGAACAGTGCTCGGCCATCGCCCGGCGGGCCTCCGCCACGTACCGTTCCGGGTCGGCCTCCCGCAGCTCGGCGGCCGCTTCCAAGGTCATCCCGTTGGGGACGTATCCCCACAGTGGGTCGTGGGCGGAGGTCTGGTCGGTGACGATGTCCACCTCCACGCCGCGGCGCAGCACCTCTGCGAAGACGTCGGCGGCGTTGCCGACGAACCCTACCGACAGGGCTCGACGCTCCGTCTTCGCCGCCGTCGCCAGTTCGATCGCCTCGTCGAGGGAGGAGGCGAAGACGTCGAGGTACCCGGTCTCGACCCGCCGTTCGATCCGGTACGGGTCGACATCGCAGATGAGACACACCCCGTCGTTCATGGTGACGGCCAACGGCTGCGCTCCGCCCATCCCGCCCAGCCCGGCGGTGAGGGTGAGGGTCCCGGTGAGGGTTCCACCGAACCGCTGCTCGGCGATGGCGGCGAAGGTCTGGAACGTCCCCTGGAGGATCCCCTGGGTGCCGATGTAGATCCACGACCCGGCGGTCATCTGCCCGTACATGATCAACCCGGCCGCCTCCAGCTCCCAGAACGTCTCCCAGTCGGCCCAGTCGGGGACGAGGAGGGAGTTGGCGATCAGCACCCGGGGAGCGCGGGGATGGGTGGTGAGGATCCCCACCGGTTTGCCGGACTGGACGAGGAGGGTCTCGTCGTTGCCCAGCTCGAGGAGGGAGGCCACGATGGCGTCGAAGGCCTCCCAGGAGCGGGCAGCCCGCCCGGTCCCGCCGTAGACGACCAGGTCGTCGGGCCGTTCCGCCACCTCCGGGTCGAGGTTGTTCTCCAGACACCGCAGGGCCGCCTCCTGCAGCCATCCTTTCGCCCGCAGGCTCGTCCCCCGGGCCGCTCGTACCGGACGGGGACCGGACATCTCCGACACCTCCCTCGTGGTCTCCTCCGCACGGTACCGATGTCGAATACCGCTCGCAGCGTCCGACCCGATGTGGAATGATCTCGGTGATGGAAGGGTACGACGCGTCCACCTACGGCGAGCGGATCGCCGACGTCTATGACGACCAACCCGAGCATCTCGCCCTCGACACCGAGCGGACCGTCGAGGTCCTCGCCGACCTGGCCGGTGACGGTCCCGTCCTCGAGCTGGGGATCGGCACCGGAAGGGTGGCCCTGCCCCTCGCCGAACGGGGCATCGACGTCCACGGCATCGACGCCTCCCCGGCCATGGTGGAGCGGCTCCGGGCGAAGCCCGGCGGCGACCGGATCGCGGTCACCGTCGGAGACATGGCCGACGTTGTCGCCCCCGGTGATGGCTACAGCTTCGTCTATGTGGTGTTCAACACCTTCTTCGGGATCCTCACCCAGGACGACCAGGTCCGGTGCTTCCAAGGTGTTGCCTCCCGTCTCCGTCCCGGCGGCCGGTTCCTGATCGAAGCCTTCGTTCCCGACGTCACCCGCTTCGATCGCGGCCAGCGGGTGGAGGTGAAGGACCTGTCCCTCGACGACGTTCTCCTCCACGTCGCCCGCCACGATCCCGTCGCCCAGCGGATCGACACCGCCAACGTGTCCCTCGGCACCGGCGGGATCGGGGTGATGCCGATCGTCATCCGCTACGCCTACCCGACCGAGCTGGACCTCATGGCCCGCATCGCCGGTTTGGGGCGTGAGGCCCGGTGGGGCGGATGGGACCGGAGCACCTTCACCGCGGCTTCGCGATCCCACGTCACCGTCTACCGGGCACCTGTGTGAGCGGTGCCGGTCCCCGGGGGCCGCAGCCAGACCAGCCATTCTTCGTCGCCCAGCAGCTCCAGGCGGCGCCACAGCACCGGGTTGAGCTGGCTGGTATGGCGGCGACAGGCGCGGATGTGGCGTTCCCGGTCGACTTCGACTACCACGTCGGCGTGGGTCACCCCCTGAAACGTCGTCCCGAGCTCGTCGTTCAGGGCCGAGGCGACGTGGTGGGGGATGACCCATCCGAGGACGGCAGCTCCGGTGCGGCCGGCGGCGATGAGAGCTGCCTGGGTGGCCCGGATGTGGTCGGGGTGACCGGTGACGCCTCCGGGACCGAAGACCAGAAGGCCGTCGGTTCGGTCGAGACGCGATTCGACGAGTTGGGCGATCCGTTCCAGCGGCACGGTGGAGAGGTTTCCGTCGGGCAGGTCGAGGATGTCCACCGAGTCGGCTCCGAGGTCCGTCGCCGCCATTCGCAGCTCTTCGGAACGGATACGGCGGAGTTCGCCTTCACCCAGGGTCGACGCTTCGCCGTGGGTGAGACAGAGGATGGAGACGTCGGTTCCGGCGTCGGTGAACCGGGCGACGACACCGCCGAGTCCGAAGGTCTCGTCGTCAGGATGGGCGACGACGACCAGCATCGAGTCCCAGTCCGGCAGAGGCACCCGGCCATGGTGGCCGACCTTCGCCGTCGCCGCCAGTCGACGACGCCGCGGTGGCGGGTATCCGGCCGGCGAGCCCGATCCGGGACCGACGACCCGGGCGGTAGCGCCGGCGGCCGGGCATGCTGAAGGGGTGTGGCCCATCGATGTCGACGAGCTGGTGGCGCTCCAGGAGCGGATCGCCCGGCTGGAGCCCGAACGTTGGGTCCCTCCACCGGACCCGGAGGTCGGGGGATGTTTCGTCTGTTTCGGGCGCGGCGGCGAAGGTCCGGGCTCGGAGGGTGACCAGGGATGGGCTGGGGCGGTGGCCGGTGATTCCGAGGCCGTGGTCGGAGGGGCCGCCGGGGCGCCGTACCGTCCCGGCTTGCTCGCCGCCCGGGAGGGGGCGCTCTTGGAGCGAGCCCTCCGGGCCCTGGGTCGCTTCCCCGACGTGCTCCTCGTCAACGCGGTGGGTCGCGACCATCCCCGCCGGGCCGGGTTGGCGCTGCATCTCGGGTGGGTGCTGGACGTGCCCACCGTCGGAGTCACCCACCGCCCCCTGGTGGCGGAGGGGCCCTGGCCGGAGGACCAGCCTGGAGCGTCCGCCCCGCTGGAGATCGACGGCGACCAGGTCGGTGCCTGGGTTCGGACCAGGGTCGGTGCCCGCCCCCTGGCGGTGTCGGCGGGATGGCGGACCGACGTGGATGTGGCGGTGGGAGCCGTGTTGACGGCGGTGGGGCGGGCCCGGACGCCCGAGCCGATTCGGCGGGCCCGGGAACTGGCCCGTCGTGCCCGCAGCGGCTTTACGAGAGCTTGACGGACGCGACCCTATGAGCTTCAACGAGGCATGGTTCGATAGGGATGGAACGAAAGGAGGTACGAGATGATGTGGTACGGAGCAGGTGGCTGGTGGATGTTCTTCTCGATGCTGCTGTTCTGGGGTGGTCTGATCGCCCTGATCGTCTGGGCGGTTCGGGCGGCGTCCGACCGTCCCAGCCGGGATCGGGACCGGAACCGGGCTTTGGAGATCCTGGAGGAACGGTACGCCCGCGGGGAGATCGACCACGAAGAGTTCGAGCAGCGGCGCCGGATCCTCGAAGGGAGGTGACCGGCGATGCGGAACCGGACGTTGCTGATCGTCGCCGTCGCCGCGCTGGTACTCGGCCTGGCCGGTCTCGCCACCGGCCCGACCGAGGGATGGCGGTGGCCCGGTGACGGGTTTTGGGGTCCCCACGCCTGGATGATGGGTGCACCCGCCCAGGGCCACGACGAGCCGGCCCCCGAACCGGTCGCCGGTGCCGAGACGATCGAGGTGAGGGCGTTCGACTTCGGTTTCGAACCCGCCCGGATCGTGGTGCCGGCGGGGGAGGCGGTGAACATCCGCCTGACGAACGAAGGGTTCTTCTTCCACGACCTCACCATCCCCGAGTTGGACTTCCACATCAACGCCCGTTCCGGCGAGTCGGTCGTCGGAGGGTTGGCCGAACTCCCGCCCGGGGAATACCGTGTGGAATGTACGGTTCCGGGACATGCGGAGATGGGGATGGTCGGAGTGCTCGTGGTGGAAGCCACGAACTGAGAACGAACGACGACACGAGGAGATGACATCATGCGGGAATTCGGATACGGCTTCGCCGTCGAGACGGAGCTCGGCATCGACGAAGCGGAGGAGAAGGTGAGGGAGGCGCTGGGCGCCGAAGGGTTCGGCATCCTCACCGAGATCGACGTGGCCGCCACGCTGGAGAAGAAACTCGGGGTGACCCGGCCGCCCTACAAGATCCTGGGTGCCTGCAACCCCAACCTCGCCAACCAGGCCCTCGAAGCGGACGAGGACATCGGGTTGCTCCTTCCCTGCAACGTGGTGCTGTACTCGACCGACGGCGGGACGGTCGTCGAGGCGCTCGAACCTCGGGTGATGTCCCAGCTCACCGGCAACGAGACGGTGAAGACCGTCGCCGAGGAGGCGCGGGAGCGGCTCGTCCGGGCTCTGTCGGCACTCTGAGTGGTGGGGTCCCCGTCCCGGTTTCGGGACGGGGACTCACCGTTCTCCGAAGATCTCGATCTCGACCGCGCCGGTGTTGCCGCCGGTGGAGGTCTCGACGTCGAAGCGGAGGACCCGGCCGGTGAACGCCACGTCGATCAGCGGCGGGTCGAGTCCGGCGTCGAAGGGTCCGAGCACCTCACCGTCGTCGACCGTGACCGTGTAGGTGGTGGTGATGGACGAACCGTCGCTCATCTCCCGGGTGACGAAACGCAGGCCGGTGACGGTTCGTTCGGCGCCGAGGTCGATCGTGATGTAGGCGTCGTCGCCGTCACCCCGGGTCGACCATTCCGTGGCCAGGTCGCCGTCGATGGCGTTGGCGGCGGCGAAGGCGTCGGAGAACTCGCTGCTGACGTCGACGACCGTCGCCTCCAGGGCCAGGTTGGTGCCGGAGGTGGCTTCCGACGCCGTCGGGGTGGTGAACGTCATCAGTTCGCTCTGGTAGAGGGTGCCGTCGGGGCCGACCCCTTGGAGCCGGTAGTAGTAGGTCGTCTCCGGTTTCAGCCCGGTGAGCACCGGTCCGTGCTGGGCATGGCCGGCGGCGTCCATGTCCTGGTCGGTGGCGAGGCTGCCGAGGGACGGCGACTCGCCGTAGGCCACCGCACACACCGCTCGGATCGTCGTGTCGACCCGCAGCGTGGCCGTCGTCGCCGACGGGTCGAAGGTGAACGTGGGGTCGCCGACGGCGATCTCGGAGAAGTCGGCCACCGTCGACGTCGCCGTCCCCGTACCGCCGCAGGCGGCGGCGACGAGTGCGACGGCGGTCGTGAGCAGGGCGATGCGGCGCACAGGATCTCCCGGGTCGGTGTGGCTTGGACATGGTACGGACCGCCGGGCGTTAGCGGACACCGGAAGGCCGTAGGCTGGGAGGGTGAGCGGGCCGCGTGACCTGGCTCTCCGGGGTCTCTACCTGGGGACGGCTTCGTGGACCGACCCGACCCTCGTCGAGTCGGGGAGGTTCTACCCGTCCAAGGACATGACCGCCGAGGAGCGGCTCCGCTTCTACGCCGAGCGGTTCCCTCTGGTCGAAGTCGACTCGACCTACTACGCGCCCCCGTCGGAGCGTCTCGCCGGCCTGTGGGTGACCCGCACCCCGGCCGACTTCGTCTTCGACGTCAAGGCTTTCCGGCTCCTCACCCAGCATCCCACCCCGCCTTCGAGTCTGTGGAAGGACCTGCGGGACGAGGTCCCGACGGAGCTCGTGACCAAACGCCACCTCTACGTTCGGGATCTCCCCTCCGAGCTGGTCGACGAAGCGTTCGCGCGGTTTGCGTCGGCGCTGACGCCGCTACGTTCGGCCGGCAAGCTCGGGGTGATCCTCTTCCAGCTCCCGCCCTACCTGTATCCCACCAGGGCCTCGTTCCGGTATCTGGCCGAAGTCGCCACCCGGTTGGAAGGGTTCACGGTGGCGGTCGAGTTCCGCAACGGCAGGTGGCTGGACGAAGAGCATCGTGACGTGACCTTCGAGTTCCTCGCCGAACACCGCCTCGTCTACGTCGCCGTCGACGAACCCCAAGGGTTCCGGAGCTCGGTACCGCCGGTGGTGGAGGTGACCAACCGGGGGATCGCCGTCGTCAGGTTCCATGGACGCAACGCCGAGACCTGGGAGGCGAAGGGGATCTCGGCGGCGGAACGGTTCCGCTACGAGTACCGGCCCGAGGAGCTGGCGGAATGGGTTCCTCGGATCCGTCGCCTCCGCGAGGACGCCGACCGGGTCCACTTGGTGTTCAACAACTGCTACGCCGACTACGGGGTCCGTGCCGCCCTGCTCTTCGCCGAGCTGCTGGCGTCGACGTGACCGTTCCTCGGGCCTCGCCCAGCCGGACGGTCCCTCCCTGCCCTTCGAGGATCACTTCGTCGCCGGGCTGGAGGAAGGTGCGGGTCTCGTCGCCGGGGAGCGGGAGGGGTTCGACCCCACCTCGGGTCGCCTCCAGGAGGCTTCCCATCTGGCCGGGGCCGGGCCCCGACACGGTTCCCGAGGCGACCAGGTCGCCGGTGCGCAGGGGCGCTCCGTTGGAGGTGAGATGGGCGAGCTGCTGCGCCACCGTCCAGTACTGCTCGGCGAAACCGACCCGGCAGATCGTCACCGGGTCGAGACCTCGGGCTCTCATCTGTGCGGAACGCAGTTTCACCGTCAAGTCGAGGTCGAGGCCCCAGGGATGGTGGCGCCGAAGGTAGGGGAGGGGCTGCGGCGTCTGAGCCGGACCGGGTACCCGTACCGCCCCGAAGGCGTCGAGGGGCACCACCCACGCCGAGATCGTCGTGGCGAAGGACTTGCCGAGAAACGGGCCGAGGGGCTGATACTCCCAGGCCTGGATATCTCGCGCCGACCAGTCGTTCACCAGCACCACCCCGAAGACGTGGTCCATCACCTGGTCGATCGGGACCGGTTCCCCGAAGGTGGAGCAGGTTCCGATCACGAACCCCACTTCGAGCTCGAAGTCGAGACGACGTGACGGTCCGAACGAGACGCCGCCTCCTTCGTCGAGGCGCTGCCCCGACGGCCAGGGGATCTCGGTGCCGGAGACCACCACCGAACTCGCTCGGCCGTGATAGCCGGCGGGGAGATGCCGCCAGTTGGGGGGAAGGGGGTCGGCGTCGGGACGGAAGATACGGCCGACGTTGACGGCGTGGTGGAGCGACGAGTAGAAGTCGACGTAGCCCGCCACCGTGAAGGGAAGATGCATCGTCACCCCGTCGGTGTCGACGACGGCCGACTTCGCCACCGGCCACCGGTCGACGACGAGGTGGGTGACGGTGCGACGGGCTTCGTTCCAGACGGCGGGCCCTGCCGCCATGAATGCGTCGAGGGAGGGGGCGGCCAACTGTTCGGGGACCTGGCCGGCGTCGGCGAGGGTCGCCAGGTCGAGGATCCGAGTCCCGAGGCGGACGCCGATTCGCCGGCGGTGTCCCCCGGGGAGGGTGAAGACCCCGTAGGCGAGGCCCGCTACCTCCTGGTCGGAGACCTCTCCGGTGTTCACCTGCCTTCCAGCCACGTCCAGGCGTATCGGTCGTCTTCGCAGTCCCGGGCGCCGGGGCCGAGGTCCAGGGGTCGGAAGGTGTCGATCATCACGGCCAGCTCCTCGGTACCTTTCGCTCCGATCGATGCCTCCACGCTGCCGGGCTGGGGCCCATGGGTGTGTCCCCCGGGATGCAGCGAAATCGAGCCGGCTTCGATGCCCGACCCTCTCCGGGACATGAAGTTTCCTTCGACGTAGAAGATCACCTCGTCCGAGTCGACGTTGGAGTGATGGTAGGGGGCCGGGATCGCGTCGGGGTGGTAGTCGAAGAGGCGGGGCACGAACGAGCAGATCACCAGGTTGGGGCCTTCGAAGGTCTGGTGGACGGGCGGCGGCTGATGGATCCTTCCGGTGATCGGTTCGAAGTCGTGGATGGAGAGGGTGTAGGGGTAGAGGCATCCGTCCCAGCCGACCACGTCGAAGGGGTGGTGTCGGAACACGTACCGGGACATCCCGGCCCGGTGTTTCACCATCACCTCCACGTCGCTCCCCTCCTCCAGGATCGGTTCCGACGGCCCGTGGATGTCCCGTTCGCAGTACGGGCTGTGTTCGAGGAACTGTCCGTTGCGGGAGAGGTAACGGCGGGGAGGGCCGACGTGACCGCGTACCTCGGTCACCAGGGCCCGCAACGGGGCAGCCAGGCGCCAGCGGTGGATGGTGGAGGCGGGGATCACCACGTAGTCGCCGCTTCGGAACGGAAGCGTCCCGAACACCGACTCCAAGACCCCCGACCCCTCTTCCACGTACACCACCTCGTCGCCGGTGGCGTTGCGGAACAAGGGTCCGTCCTGGTCACAGGCGACGTAGGAGATCGCCACGTCGTCGTTGGCGAGGAGCAGGTGCCGCCCGGTCACCGGGTCCCCGCCTTCCTTCAACGAGTGGGTGCGGAAGTGGCGGGGCCGCAACGGGTGGTTGGGGGTCAGGTCCTGGGGTTCGGTCTCGATCGCCTCGATGGCGCGGAGGGCGGTCGGTGGGTGGATGTGGTAGAGGAGGGCCGAGTCGTAGGTGAACCCTTCTTCCCCCATCAGCTCTTCGGTGTACAGGGTTCCGTCGGGTTTGCGGAACTGGGTGTGGCGTTTCCGGGGGACTTCCCCGAGGCGGCGGTAGTAGGGCATGGGGTCCCCCGATGCTAGAGGTTCCCTCGCAGGGCCTGCTCCCGCTCGATCGCCTCGAACAGCGCCTTGAAGTTGCCGACTCCGAACCCTCGGGAGCCGTGCCGTTCGATCACCTCGTAGAAGACCGTGGGGCGGTCCTGGACGTTCTTCGTGAAGATCTGGAGCAGATAGCCTTCGTCGTCCTGGTCGGCGAGGATCCCGAGCTCGGCGAGCCGGTCGATCTCGGCGTCCATCCGGGACCAGTCGAGGCGTTCCCGGAGGTCTTCGTAGTAGGTGCCGGGAACGTACAGGAACTGGATCCCTTGCGCTTTCAGGGTCTCGACCGTGGAGACGATGTCTCCGGTGGCGAGGGCGATGTGTTGGACCCCGGGTCCGCGGTAGAAGTCGAGGTACTCCTCGATCTGGGATCTCTTCCGTCCTTCGGCGGGCTCGTTGATCGGCAGTTTGATCCGTCCTTCCCCGTCCCAGAGCACCTTCGACATCAGCGCCGTGTATTCGGTGGAGATCTGCTCGTCGTCGAAGTGGTGGAGCTGGGTGAAACCCATCACGTCGGCGTAGAACCGGGCCCACTCGTCCATGTGTTCGACGTTGCACACCACGTGGTCGATGTGGGTGAACCCGGCGGGGCGAGGGGCGGGGAGGTGATGCGGCTGGTAGCCGGGGAGGAACACCCCTCCGTAGCGGGAGCGATCCACGAAGGTGTGGATCGTGTCTCCGTAGGCTCGGATCGCCGAGAGGACGAGGGTTCCGTCGTCGGATTCGATCGTCTCTGGCTTCCGGTAGGGATCCGCCCCTCGCTCCAGAGCCACCTCGTAGGCCTCGACGGCGTCGGGCACGGCGAAGGCGACGTCTTTGACGCCGTCGCCGTGGAGGTGGTGGTGCCGGGTGATCTCGTGGTCGGGATGGAGTCCCGCCGTGACCACGAAACGGAGCTCCCCTTGCTCCAACACGTAGGAGGACCGGTCACGGACCCCGGTCTCCGGCCCGGCGTAGGCGGTGACGTCGAAGCCGAAGGCGGTCCGGTAGTAGTAGGCGGCCTGGCGGGCGTTGCCGACGTAGAACTCGATGTAGTCGTAGCCCAGCAGCGGCATCGGGTCGTTCGTCATCTCCGTCTCCTCGTCGCGCCTGCGCACCCTATGGACTGTGGACTACCTGTGCAAGAGATCGCTGACTCGCTGTGCAGTTTGTACAGTGTGGGGGTGCCGGATACGCCGATGAGGGAGCAGACTGCCATCGATGGCCTCGACCGCAGGATCCTCTTGGAGCTCGCCGCCAGTCCCCGGATCGGCCATCTGGAGCTGTCGCGCCGGCTCGGCGTCGCCCGGGGGACGGTGACGGCCCGCCTCGACAAGCTCCGTCGGCGAGGGGTGATCACCGGGTTCGGACCCGACCTGGACCTCGAAGCCCTCGGATATCCCGTCCAGGCGTTCTCCACCGTCACGGTCACCCAGGGACGACTCCACGAGGTGATCGGCCCCCTCGAAGAGGTCCCAGAGGTGCTGGAGGTGAACGTCACGACGGGCGACGCCGAC
The DNA here is from genome assembly GCA_015488325.1 of Acidimicrobiia bacterium. GTDB lineage: Bacteria > Actinomycetota > Acidimicrobiia > Spongiisociales > ZC4RG35 > S012-128. The sequence goes on from WFOA01000086.1 coordinate 20,429, forward strand.
CTCTTGGTGCGGATCGCCGCCCGGTCGAACCGGCACCTCCTCGAAGTGTTGGAGGGAATCCTCGCCCTCGACTACGTCGATCGGGCGTCGAGCGCCATCGTCTTGGCGACTCCGGTCGAATACCGGACCCGGCAGCTCCTCGAAGCTCAGGAAGGGGAGCCGCGGTCCCGGGACGGGCGACCCCGACCGTCTTCGGGTGCCCGGTAGGGCATCGGGATGTACTCCACCGAGGGGCGGCGTCCCCGCGGCTGGGGATACAGCTGCATGATCTCCCGCACCTCGTTGGGGAGCTCGGTGGAGATGGGCAGCCCCAGAGCCTTCGCCTCGGCAGCGAGCAGCGGGTAGTCGTGGGTCCAATGACCCTGGGAGAGGGTGTCGGCCACCTCGGCGGCCCGTTCCGCCCCCAGCTTCGGCTCCAAGAGGTCTTGGACGAAGGCCTGGACCTGTTTGAGGGCTTTGCGGGCCAGGTCGGCGAGGATGAGGGTCTCGTCGTCCACCTTGTTGACGTCGCTCTTCGCTTCGACCGCTTCGACGATCGACCGGGCGGCGTATTGGCCGAGCTGAGGGTCGACGGGGCCGAGCACGGCCGAAGGGGACATCACGATCTCGTCGGCTGCCAGGGCGATCAGCGTGCCACCCGACATGGCGTAGTGGGGGATGAAGGCGGTCACCTTGGCGGGATGCTCCTTCAGGGCATGGGCGATCTGTTCGGCCGCGAGGACCAGTCCGCCCGGCGTGTGGAGGATCAGATCGATGGCGACGTCGTCGTCGGTCAGCTCGATGGCCCGTAGCAACTGTTCGGAGTCGTCGATGTCGATGTAGCGGGCGAAGGGGATCCCGAACAGCGCCAGACCTTCTTGGCGGTGGATCAAGGTGATGACCCGGCTGTTCCGTTTCCGCTCGAGGGCGCGGATCGCCCGCACCCGCTGTGCCATCAGCATTCGCTGTTGGAGCAGCGGCTGCAACGACGAGATGATGAACAGCAGCCAGATGATGTCCAGCAGGCCGAACCCGCCGACGTTGCCTCCTGGAGCCGTCTCGGCGGGCACGCAGGCGGTGAGGGCCAGGGTCATGCCGACGAGGATGAGAAGCCGCCGCATCGGACGCAGGCTAGTGGCTGTCGTCTTGCGGCGTCATTTCCTTCCAGCCGCTCGGCCGGGTCCCGTAGGCGGCCGCCTTGATCTCCTCGTCGGATTCGAACCCGGCCCCGATCGCACCGCCGAAGGTCGCCAGGGAGGCGATGAACCAGGCGAGCCACAGGTAGTCGGAGGGGTCGACTGGTCGGCCCAGGGCGAGGGCGAGGACGGAGCGGTCTACGAGGGCGAAGGCGACGCCGGCGGCGACCGCCAGCAACGCCGCGTAGAAGGCGGCGAACCCCAACAGCACGGTGATGGCGGTCACCAGGTTGAAGAGGAACACCTGGTCGTGGGCGGCCGGCGTTCTCGCCCTCTCCCACAGCCCGTGCTGGACGATGAGCCCCACCGTGGCGAAGGTGATCGCCCCGACCATGAGGAGGGTCTGACGGGGCCAGCGGGAGGCGTCGGCCAACACCCAGATGTCGCTCGTCACCAGCGCGAAGGCGACGGTGGCGAGCCCGGCGGCGATCCCCCGGGTGAGGGTGGCCGCCAAGCTGAGGGGCTGGTTGGCGACGATCATCCCGGTGAGGAGGCGGAGGTATCCGGAGAGCTCACGGTGGGCGGGCTCGTCGCCGTGGGTGAGGCTGGCCCGTCCGGCGAGGCGGCCGCGGATCCGGCTCCGTTCCCGGCGGTCCCGGGCAGTGGTCCCCACCAGGGCGTCGAGGGCGCGGTGGAGGGACCGGGCGGCGGTTTCCGGGGTCTGTCTCGCCCCCAACGCCGGCCAACTCAACACGCCGACACCGTGGGTCATCGACGCCACGCTGGTGAGGGGCCGACGACCCGACCGGATGGGGAGGTCGGTGAGCACGATGCACAGGTCCCATCCCCGGTCCAGGAGCCGGGTTCGGGCGGCGTCGATGATGTCCTCCACGGGGGCCGGAGGACGGACGAGCCCGTCCACTTCGACGACGGCATCCCACGTCGCTTCCGGATACCGGTCGGCCAGCCAGTCGACGAGATGGTCGGCGACCCGTCGGGCGGCGGCAGCGGGCGCTCCGGGGCTGGCCACGACACCGACGGTGAGGGAAGGACGGTCGTTCACGTGTTCGCGAGTTCGGTGATCCGGCCCTCGGTGATGAGGGATGCGACCTGTTCGATCTCGGTCGACGGCGGACGGTCGTCGTCGAGGGGCGGAACGACCGCCCGGATCAGGTCGAGGACGGACGCCGTCCCCGGCGCCGGGCGGAGCGGGCGGCGATACTCGATCCCCTGGGCTGCACACAGCAACTCGACGGCGAGGATGCGGGCGGTGTTGTCGAGGACCTCGTCGAGCTTGCGGGCGGCGCCCCAGCCCATCGAGACGTGATCTTCTTGGCTTCCCGACGTGGGGATCGACTCCACCGATGCGGGATGGGAGAGCACACGATTGTGGGCAACCAGGGCGGCGGCGGTGTACTGGGTGAGCATGTAGCCCGAGTTGAGCCCCGGGGCCGGAGACAGAAACGCGGGGAGACCCGCGGAATGTTGGGGATCGAGCATCCGGTCGGTGCGCCGCTCCGAGATCGAACCGAGTTCGGTGACGGCGATCGCGGCGAAGTCGAGGACGAAGGCCAGGGGCTGTCCGTGGAAGTTGCCGCCCGAGACCACCTCCCCCGTCTCGGGGAACACCACCGGGTTGTCGACCACCGAGCCGAGTTCGATCTCCAGGACGGAGCGGACGTGGGCGAGGGTGTCCCGGACCGCCCCGTGTACCTGGGGTGCGCAGCGGAGGCTGTACGCGTCCTGGACGGCATGGACGAAGTCGTCGGCGTGGCTGGCGCCGATCTCGGAGCCTTCGATGAGCCGGGCGATGGTGGCCGCCGACGCCGCCTGGCCCGGATGGGGGCGGAGACGGTGCAGGTCGGCCCGGAACGGGCGGGCCGACCCCATCAGGGCCTCCACCGACATGGCGCAGGCCACGTCGGCGGCGACGGCGAGGATTTCTGCCCGGTGCAGGGCGAGGCACCCTTGGGCGGCCATGCCTTCGGTGCCGTTGAGGAGACTCAACCCCTCTTTGGCGGACAGCCGGAGGGGTTCGAGGCCGTGTTCGGCGAGGACCTCGGCGGCGGGCCGGGCGGTTCCGTCCACCTGGAGGAGACCTTCACCGATGAGGGGGAGCGCCAGATGGGCGAAGGGCGCCAAGTCCCCGGAGGCTCCCACCGAACCCTGGGAGGGGACGACCGGCAGCAGGTCCCGGTTGAGGAGCTCGACGAGGCGCTCCACCACGACGGGGCGGACACCCGAATGACCCTGGGCGAGGGTGCGTGCCCGGAGCAGGAGCATCGCCCGCACCACGTCGGTAGGCAGCGGATCCCCCACCCCCGCCGCGTGGCTTCGCAGCAGACGGACCTGGAGGTGCTCCGCCTCGGACGGATCGACCCGGGTGGAGGCGAGGGCGCCGAAGCCGGTGGTGACCCCGTACACGACGTCGCCGCCCTCCACGGCCCGTTCGACGACCTCACGGGCCGGCGCCATCCGCCGGGGAACCGAAGGGTCGACGGCCACCGTGGCCCGTCGGGTGGCCACCGCCACGACGTCGTCGATTGCCAGGGGTCCGCCGTCGATCGTCACCTGCATGACGGCGAGGATAGGAGGAGGGGTCTCAGGCGTCGTGCCGCCGTCGGGCGAAACCCGCCACGGCCGCCAGGAAGACGGTGGCCAGCGCGTCGAGGGTGAGGCCGTCACGGTCCCTGGTCGGATCGACCTCGACGAAGTCGATCGCCGCCACCTTCGGGTGGGCGCCGCACATCTTCACCCCGGTGGCGAGATCCCGTACCCGCATCCCGCCTGGACGGGCGCCCGGACATCCCGGCGCGACGGCACGGTCCAGGACGTCGACGTCGACGTCGACGTAGACGACGTCGCATTCCCGGGCGAGGGCGTCGAGGGCGGTGCCGACGACGTCTTCGACCCCCCAGGATTCGACCACCTCCATCGGGTAGACGGTGACGCCTCGTTCCTCACACCAGCGCCGGTAGGGGAGGGAGTTGGCGAACGAGTGGATGCCGACCTGGACGATGTTGGTCCCCGGCAGCCCGTCCTCTTCGACGAGCCCGCGGATCGGCGTGCCGTTGGTCGGGCCGAAGTCGAGGGTCCGGACGTCGTGGTGGGCGTCGAAGGTGAGCACTCCGACCCGGTCGAGGTGCCCGCCGGAGACGACCTTCACGAGGGGTCGGGTGATGGCGTTGTCGCCACCGACATACAGGGTCAGAGGGACGGCGGGGAAGGAGGAGGCGAGCTCTTCGACCGCTCCGGGCATGGTGTGCATGTCGAGGTCGTGGACGGCGAGGTCACCCCGGTCGTCCACCTTCACGTCCCCGACGTCGATGTCCCATTCGCCGTGGTAGGTGGAGAAGCGGGCGAGGGTCCGGCGGAGCTCGGCCGGGGTCCGGTCGGCATCAGACGGCGACAGTGACGCCGACGACGTCGGGACTCCCACCACGGCGAGTTCTGGCTGCTCGCACTCGGCGGCCAGCCATAGGTCGGCACGGGGCCAGGACGGGTCGACGATCGCCATCGGTCGGCAGGGTACCGGTCGCGGCGCCGCCGGGACGTATCCTCGGGCCGTCGTCGAAGAGGAGCTTGGATGGAGATCAGGACCGTATCCGCCGACGCCACCTGCCCGGTGCTGGTAGCCCCCGTGTTCGCCGAACGGACACCGGGACCGGGTGCCGACGAAGTGTTCGCCGAGCTGACGTGGGTGGACGCCCACCTGGAGGCAGTCGGCTTCGACGGCACCCGAGGGTCGGTGGCGGTGGTACCCACCGCAGGGACGTTCCGTCACGACACGGTGCTCTTCGTCGGCCTCGGTGACGAAGCCGACCACGAGACCGTCCGCCAGGCCGCCGCGTCGGCACGCCGGGCCCTTCCCAAGGTGGGCCGGGTCGGAACGACGCTGCACCGGGTGGACCTGGACGGCGCCGTTCGGGCCTGCGTCGAGGGGTTCCTGCTCGGCGGCTACGCCTTCGACACCTATCGCAGCGATCCGCCGGAACGGACCCATCCGGACCTGGAGTTGGTCGGGGACGTGGACGGATGGGAAGCAGACGTGGAGATCGCCCGGGTGGTCGCCGAGGCGGTGATGGCGGCCCGGGATCTGGTGAACACGCCGGCCCGGGACAAAGGCCCTGCCGACCTGGCCGACCGGATGGCGGCGGCGGCCGCCGAACACGGGGTGACGGCGGAGATCTGGGACGAGGAACGCCTCGCCGCCGAGCGGATGGGTGGCATCCTCGGGGTGGGGGCCGGGTCCCATCGCCCACCACGTCTGGCCCACCTGTCGTACCGACCGGAGGGCGCCGTCGCTTCGCTTGCCTTCGTCGGCAAGGGGATCGTCTTCGATTCGGGGGGGCTGTCGCTCAAGCCTGCCAAGTCGATGGAGACGATGAAGACCGACATGTCGGGGGCGGCCGCCGTCGCCGCCGCCGTGGTGGCCGTCGCCCGGCTCGGTGTGCCGGTGGCGGTGGACGCCTACGCCGCCCTCGCCGAGAACATGCCCGGTGGAGGTGCCACCCGTCCGGGCGACGTCCTCACCGCCCGCAACGGCAAGACGATCGAGGTCCTCAACACCGACGCCGAAGGCCGGCTGGTCCTCGCCGACGCCCTCGCCCTCGCCGCCGAGGGGGAACCGGACCTGATCGTCGACGTGGCCACGTTGACGGGGGCCTGCATGGTGGCCCTGGGTGAGCACATCGGCGGGCTGTTCGCGTCCGACGACGACGTCGCCGCCCGGGTCGGGGCGGCCGCCGTGGCGGCGGGGGAGCGGCTGTGGCATCTTCCCCTGCCTCGGGACTACCGCCCGAACATCGACTCGGAGGTCGCCGACATGAAGAACACCGGGGAGCGGTGGGGCGGTGCGATCAACGCGGCGTTGCTGCTCGCCGAGTTCACCGACGGCCGTCCCTGGGCCCACCTCGACATCGCCGGTCCGGCCCGGTCGTCGAAGGAGCAGCACTACCTGTCGAAGGGTGGCACCGGGTTCGGGGTGCGGACCCTGGTGGAGTTGGCGAGGTCGATGGCGGAGTGACGAACCGGCCGTCTGCACGGGCCGGCGGGGTCCGCGTGCTCGTGCACACGACCCGTCTTCTCCGGTCGGACGGGCCGGGCGTACGATCGGCTCATGGTCGAAGAGGTCCCGGTCCCCGAACTCGTCGGACGCTGCGGCGCGGTCGAGGCCGCCGCCGTCGCCCGACGGCTGGCCGCCCGACTCGACCCGGCGGCCGGGCTGTACCGGCTCGTCGCCGCCGAAGGCATCGACGGCGACGGCACCGCCACCCGGTGGGAGGCACACTTCGATCTTCCTGCCCGCCAGGCCAACTTGGAGGTCGTCGTGGCATTCCGTTGGATGGAGGGCCCGGAAAGGTACGGTCCCGGCTTGGCGGTCCTCCACGAGCTGGCCTTCCCTCCGCCGGGCAGCGAACTGGCCCGGATGGGGGAGCGGCGGGACCTGTCCCGTCGGCGGATCCGGGGGATCTGGCGTCAGCAGCTCCGCGAACGCCGATACCTGCCCGAGACGATCCCGCCCCTGGGCCGGGCCCTCGCGGCCGTCGGGCAGCCGGGTCCGTGGTACCGGGCGGAGGCGACGGTGCCCCGCACGGGAGGTCCCGCCTGGAGGCTCCGCGGCCAGACCCGACACCAGGTCCGGTTCGCCGAGATCGGCTGAAGTCCACACCGATGTCTTCGCCGCCGTGGGATCATCGGGGCGGAATGCTGTATCTGGACCACGCGGCGACGACACCGATGCGGCCCGGGGTGTGGGAGGCGATGGCCCCCTACGCCGCCGACGCCTTCGGGAACCCGTCGGGAAGCCACGGGGTGTCTCGGCGCGCCAAGAACGCTCTCGAGGAGGCCCGGGAACGGGTCGCCGCCCATCTCGGGTGCGCCCCGGCAGAGGTCGTCTTCTGCGGCGGCGGGACCGAAGCCGACAACCTGGCGGTGAAAGGGCCCGCTGTCGCCGCCGGCCGCGGTGGGGTGGTGACCGTCGCCACCGAACACGAAGCGGTGCTGGAATCCGCCCGGTTCCTCCGCCGTCTCGGCCATCCGGTCACCATCGTCGGGGTGGACCGGTTCGGACGGGTCGACCCCGACGAGGTGGCCGCCGCCGTCGGTCCGGACACGGCGGTGGTGTCGGTGATGGCCGCCAACAACGAGACCGGCACGCTCCAGCCGGTCGCCGAGGTGGCGGCGGCGGTCAAGGCCGCCAACCCGAAGACGGTGGTGCACACCGACGCCGTTCAGGCCTTCATGGCGGGCGTCGACGTCGACGAACTCGGTGTGGACCTCCTCACCCTCGCCGCCCACAAGTTCGGCGGCCCCAAGGGAGTGGGCGTCCTCTACGTCCGACGGGGGGTGCAGATCGAGCCGGTGCTGCACGGCGGCGGACAGGAGATGGGACGGCGTTCGGGGACGGTGAACGTCGCCGGGGCGGTGGGGATGGCCGCCGCCATGGACGCGGCCGCCGCCGACCGGGAACGGTTCGCCGCCGACGTCGCCGAGGCCCGCCGCCGGTTCGAGGTGGCGCTGGTCGGAAAGGCCGAACGGACCGTCCCCGTCGACCACACCCTCGTCCAGCATTCCCATCTTCGTTTCACCGGTGTCCGCAACGACACCCTGCTGATCCGCCTCGACCGCCGCGGTGTGGCCGCCGCCGCCGGTTCGGCCTGCCAGTCGGGGGCGACCACCCCCAGCCACGTCCTCGTCGCCATGGGGTACGGCCCCGACGAGGCCCGGGAATGTGTGCGTTTCACCTTCGGGTGGACCACCCGTCCCGAAGACGGCGACGTCGCCGCCGGGATCGTCCTCGACGCCTTGGAGGCCAACCGATGAGGGTGCTGGCCGCCATGTCGGGCGGGGTCGACTCGTCGGTCGCCGCCGCCTCGATGCTCGAGGAGGGCCATGACGTGGTGGGGGTGACGTTGAAGCTGTGGTCGGGTCCCAACGGGGAGGCGCCGACGGCGGGATGCTGCACCGTCTCCGACGCCGAGGACGCCCGCCGGGTCGCCGCCCAGCTCGACATCCCCTACTACGTCCTCGACTACTCGGACGTGTTCATGGATGGGGTGGTGGAACGGTTCGTCGCCGACTACGCCTCGGGCCGGACCCCCAACCCCTGCATCGAATGCAACCGGACCGTCAAGTTCTCCCGGCTCCTCGACCACGCCGCCGAACTGGAATGCGACCTGGTGGTCACCGGCCACTACGCCCGCACCCGCCTGGAGGGGGGACGGTGGAGGCTGCTTCGGGGCGTCGACGCCGCCAAAGACCAGTCCTACGTCCTGTCGATGCTCGACCAGGACACCCTGGCCCGGGTGCGGTTCCCGGTGGGGGAGTTCACCAAGGACGAGACCCGGCGGCGGGCCGCAGAGCTGGGTCTGCGTACGGCGTCGAAGCCGGAGAGCCAGGACATCTGTTTCGTCGGCAACGGCGACTACCGGGACTTCCTCCGCCGGGTCGCCCCCGAGACGGAACGGCCCGGACCGATCGTGGATGTCGACGGGCGGAAGGTCGGGGCGCACCGGGGGGTCGCCACCGTCACGATCGGTCAGCGGCGCGGCCTCGGGGTGGCGGTGGGCGAACCCCGCTACGTCGTCGAGGTCCGGCCCGACACCGCCACCGTGGTGGTGGGCCGCCGGGAGGATCTCGCGGTCCGGGAACTCGTGGTGGAGGAGATCTCCTGGGTGGCGGGGGAACCTCCCGCCGACCGGGACGTGGAGGTCCAGTACCGGGCCCACGGGGAGACCGTCGCCGGTGTGGTTTCCGGGTCGGTGGTCACCCTCGCCGAACCGGCCTTCGGGGTGGCGCCCGGCCAGACCGCCACCTTCTACCGGGGCGACGAAGTCCTCGGCGGCGGGATCGTGGTCGCGACCCGATGAGCGGTGCCGCTGCCGGGCCTTAGGGCTCGACGCCGTTGATCCGATCGACGCAGGCGTCGAAGGCGATCTTGGCGTCGAGGCCAGGCGTCTGATCGACTGTCTCGACGATCTCCTTCGCTGCGGCGTCGGCCGGTACGTCGATCCCTGCCTCGCGCAGGCACGCAACGAGCTCGGCGTTCCTCGCTTCAGGGTCGGCGTCTCTCACGGTGAGCCCGAATCCGGCGGCGATCTGGTCGAGGAACCGAGATCGGCACTCGTTCAGCAGGGCCTCATCGGAGATACCCGCTCCGGCGTCGACGGAGAAGGTGAACGAGTAGTAGGCCCGCGTGTCCGAGACTTTGATGTCCTCCACCGTGGCGCCTCCCTGTTCCAGGCATTCCGCGGTCCTGGCGACCGCCTGGTGGAACTCCTCGACGGTCACAACGCCGTCGGCGAACGCGGCCTGTTGTTCAGGCGTGGCCCGGGCAGCGAGATCTTCGACCGAGGGTCCGCCAAGGGACAGTGCGATCCCGCCCCCTACCAGGGCGAGGATTCCTGCCGCGACGACGATGAGGAGTGCGCGACTCGGGCGACGGTTCGTCTGTGAATCTTCCTGGTGCATCACGGTTCACCCCCTCATGCGTCCGTGCAGTAGCAGAACAGTCTGAAGCCTCGTCTCGTGCCGAGGTTGCTGGTCGCGTTGTGGTCGCTGTAGTCGAGTCGGTCGTAGTAGATGGTGGCTCCTGTGTTGATGTTGAGCCAGAAACCGCCCCGCCATGAGCTGTCGGAGTCGACCTCGGTGTAGATCTTCAGACCGCGGAGCCAGCGCAGCCGGCCGTCCACCCCGGAACAGAACGTGTATCCGGTGGTCACCGCCCAGCCGTATTTCTCACCATTCGTGTCGTACGCCGAGCTGAGCCATCCTTCGTAATCGCAGTAGTCCACCCGGCTGGAGCCGTAGGCACGCTGGCGACCCAAGGCAGGCAAAGCAGCGGCGAGCATCAAGCTGACGACCAGGGCGACGACGATCACCACCCGCCGACGGATCTCCGACCTGTTGTCCGTCGTCATGACGGACCTCCCCATCTGCGCGTGCCCCCAGCCCGCGCCAGGGGCGAATATACCGCGACCCGAGGGGGGTGTCCTGTGTTGTTGTCAAGGGGTGTTGGGGTGGTTGGTGGTGGAGAGGGCGTTGGTTCTGAGCATGGTGAAGATGATGTCGTCCGTCGCCCCTGATGGTCGCGCAGTGCCCTCATGTCGGTCACCTCCTTGTGCCGGGAGCTCAGCTCAACCTACGCTCGACCTCGGGTGTTCGTCTAGACCAAAACCGGGATTTGGCAGTGCCTCTGCCAGATTTGGCAGTGTCCGTACCACTCTGCGGACCCACCATCCGACCCCGATCTCTATGGCGACATCTTTTGTGCGTGTTTCCGGTCCGCAGGCGTAGCGAACCTATCGCCGCCGGGCGGATGTCAACCCTTTGTGGTCACCGTCTGCCCGAGTTCGCGTATGCACTGCCCGGATGCTTCGTGTCAGAGGCCCTCTCGGTGGCACCTGGACCGTCCGCCACCTTCTACCGGGGCGACGAAGTCCTCGGCGGCGGGATCATTACCGCGACGAGGTGACGGCACCGGGGACGTCAGGGGCCGTTGCGGACGAGGACGACCATCTCGTTCAGGTCCGCGGCGACGGCGCTCTGGGCGTCCCGGAGGGGTGCCTGCGGCTTCCAGCCGTCGGGAGAACGCTCCCACACGTCGGCGGGATGACCGAGCCGCCATGCCCGTTTCGAACCCGCCCCCGTGTAGGAGGGGAGGTCACGTTCGGCGAGGAACACGACGTAGGTGTCACCTTCGACGAGTACGACACTCGGTGCCTGGCCCCAGGTGATGTCGACCGGTCCGGTGACGGGCACTTCGGGTTGGGGGCGGTCCAGGTCTTCGGCTTCGTCCACCGTCGAGATTCCGAGGAGTCGGGCCTGGGTCTCGTCCAGGGTGGCCGCGATGGCTCCACCTGCGACGTAGATCACCATCTCGTCGTCGGTGGGGAAGGTGACTCGGGGTGCGACAGACAGCACCTCGAGGACACGGACCTCGACCGGTGTCGTGACGGTGAGACCTGCCAGGGGGTGCCCTTTCTCCGCTTTTGCCGTGAGCTGGGCGGCGTCGGGGAATCCTCCGTCGGCGGTGTTGGTGATCGAGGGTTTGACGTCGATCACTTCGACTTCGGCGATCACCTCGGCGCGCTCTGCCAGGTCGGTGGGGGAGAGCGGGGGGTAGCTGGCGCCTCCGGCGACGGCGAGGTCGGCGGTGGAGGTCGGGTCGGGGACGCTCGGGGAGGGCGCCTCCGAACAGGCGGCGAGGGCGACGAGGAGGGCGGCACCGAGAATGATCTTGGTACGGACTCGAGATTCATGCATGGACGCACCCTCCCCACCAACCGTGTGCATGGCCGTACACCATGCACCTGCCGACCCGGTCCTCGTAGGCGAGGGTGACGCCGCCCGCCGGAGCTCCGGGATTCATCGTCGTATACGACTCTACGGAATGACCGAGCCCGAGGTAGTGGCCGAACTCATGGGCGGCGAGGTCGTCGAGTCGACTGGCCGGTACATCGTCGGTGAATTCGATGAGGGCGGAGCCTTCGCTGATATGGGAACCCGAGAAGGTATATCCCGTGCACCCGTCGGCAGCCGGGTCACCGCAGATGATCGTCGATGCTGGGACGACTCTTACGTTGGCGTTTGTTGATGTGTCGCTCAGCTGACGAATGAAGTCGAACTGATGCCCATTGGTCCGGTCCCAGGCCGAGTATCCCAAGGTGATACCAGACGTGAATCCGTTCTGCCACACTGAATCTTCAAAGAAAAAGCGCGCATTGGCGTAGGAGTGGTGCTTGAAACAATGGCCCACGCTCGGCGACTCCCCGTGGGCGCAGGTGAATGAGTACGGGCCCCAACCGTCACCGCCAACCGAGGGGTCGTGAGCCATGGCGATCGATGGAGATACCGTCGAGAGGGCGACGATCAGGGTCAGGACCAGCAATGGGCGGTCCCTGCCCTGCAGCCTCCGCCGGGACCGAAGGACCGTTGTGGCCCCTTGTTCCAAAGCGGTGTCAGGTGGCTTCCTCCCTTGAGCGTCAAGACGGGAGCTAGCGTCCATTGCCCTCTGATGGCCGCATAGAGCCCTCAACTCGGTCACCTCCTCGTACCGGGAGCTCAGCTCAACCTACGCTCAACCTCGGGTGTTCGTCTAGACCAAGACCGGGATTTGGCAGTGCCTCTGCCAGATTTGGCAGTGTCCGTACCACTCTGCGGACCCACCATCCGACCCCGATCTCCATGGCGATATCTCTGTTCGTGTTTCCAGTCCGCAGGTATGGCGAACCTATCGCTGCCGGGCGGATGTCAACCGTTCGTAGCCGTCGTGGGCCCGGTTCGCGCATGCCCTGCCCGGATGCTTCCCGAAACCCCACGGACCGTCGAGCGCGGCTTCCTCATCGGTGCCGACGTCGGTGTGCTCGGCGTGGCGGGGGGACAAGAGGGCCCCTGCCCGAGCCGATCACCAGCGAGCCGACGAGACACACGCCGATCCAGGATCCCAGGAACTTCCCTGCAGCTTCCCACCGCGTCGACCCAGGGGCCTGAAAGGGGGTCCACTCGGGCGGCGCTGCCGCCGCGACCACGAACAGGAGCGCCACGATGGCGGCCATGACCATGCGGAGGTCCTCTTCCCACCATCGGGCGCTGAACGCCGCTCCCAGAGCGCCTGCAGCAGCGAGGGCCCCGGCTTCCAGCAGGAGGCGGCCCACCGGGAAGGCGGCAGGATCGGTGCCGGCGACGAACGTCCAGGGGGTGTTCCTCGACGCGAGGAGGAGGGCGGCCACCACCGCCGCCAGCCATGCCACCCCGACCGTGGCGAGGCGAACCAGGTTTCGGATGAGGGGGCTGGTGGGCAGTGCCGCGGTGAGTTCACCCGCTCGGTCGTCCAACACGTAGGGAAGGACGACGGCCGGGAAGGCGACCGACAGCCGGGTGAGGAGCGCACGGTCGATGAACGACGGTGCCTGGCCGCCTGCCAACCCCGCCGCGACGAGGAGCGGCACGGCGGATGCCACGAGGGGCACCCATCCGACCGTCTGGAGCTCCACCCGGAGCGTCAGCCAGCCCCGTCTCACCGGCAGGTACCCGACAGGCCGGTTCCAGCGGTGTCGGAGGGCGACGGCGCCTCCATGTCGAACCATGCCGCCACGTCGCCGGTCGAAGCGTCGGGATTCCGGAGCTTTCCGGCATGGAGCCTGAACACGTCGGCGACTTCGTCGGCGTCCCTGGAGGTGAGGGAGGCTGCGAGGCCGATCGATGCCTCGTCGGGCCGCCAGAAGCCGAGGAGCTCACGGACCAGGTTCGGGTCGCCGACGACGCTGCCCCCGTCGTGGGACGCCACCGAGGCCGCCCACAGCACGAAGACCAGCCGAGCCTGCCCCGCGGCCGAGCACGGTTGTGGGTCGAGTCCGACGGCGGTTCCGGCGATCGCCGCCGCCAGGGTGAACCGATGTCGGGGTGGCTGTCCCCGCCGATCCCATCTGATCGGCGCGGCGACCACGCCGGTGCGTCCGGCGTAGGGTCCGGCGAAGACTTCGTTTCCCGGTTGCTGCACGACGGCGGTGAGGTCGATCGGAGCCACAGCGGCGACGGCCCGGACCGTGTCTGCCCAGTCGTCCACCCAGGGACGGTACAGGGGATAGAAGCAGTAGGTGACGTCTTCACGTTCTTCGCAGGGTTGCGCGCGGGTCACCTCCTCCCAGTTCCACAGCGGTGTGGGTGCGGCGACGAGACGCCTGGCGGTGAGGACCGTGAGGGTGAGCACCACCGCCATGGCCGCCAGCGCCCAGAGGCGCCGTTCGTGTCGGAGGAGGAACCAGACCGCCGCGCCGACCGTGATGAGGATCAGAAAGGTGGTGTGCAGCGCCGAGGGGCGAAGCAGGGTCTGTTCGGCAGGCTCGAACAGACTCGGCGGGATCCACGGAGCGAGGGCGGCGAGCCCCAGACGACCTGTTTCCGCCGTGGCACCGATCTCGATGTCGGGTGAGGCGACGAGGGTCCAGTGGGCGAGCACCGGGAAGGTGAGGACCGACAGCAACGACGAGAAACGGCCGAGGACGAACCCTCCCACCCAGGCGAAGGCGACCATCACCGGACCACCGGCCAGCTCCCACCACGCCGGTGTACCGACGGCGTCGGGAGCCACGAACACGGCTCCCATCAGGAGGATCGCCACGGCTACGGTGAAGGGGCCGACACCCGCTAGCAGGAACGCTGCCTCCCGTACTCGCTCGGAGGTGGGGAGAGCCTCGACGATGTCCCGGGTCGCGTTCCTCCGGTCACGGGCGGCCAGCCACGAGGCGGCGAACCAGGAGGCAGCACCGAGCGGCAGGAGCGCTCCCGCCAGCCACGCCGACGTCTCCGGCCAGACGGGCGCCCAGCGGGACGTCCATCTCCAGACGAGGTACACCGATGCAGCCGCCCCGGCGACGATGGAGGGACTGCGCAGCAGTCGCCGGACCTCCACGGCGGCGAGGGCGAACAGCACACGCCGTTCAGGTGTCATTGGTGTCGGCGTTGGAGACGAGGGCCAGGTATCCGTCTTCGAGGGTCGGTGGTACCGGACTGGCGCCCGGCGGAGGAGATCCGACCGCACGGAAGGTCCCCGCTCCGGTCTGCCAGAAGGCGATGGCGTCGGCCGGTGGGGTGTCCGACTGCCACACTTTCCCGTCGGCGACCCGAATCAGCGATTCGGGAGTCCCCGAGAACCTGACTCTGCCGGCGACCAGGACCACGACATGGTCGGCGACGGCAGCCACGTCTTCGACCTGGTGGGTCGAGAGGAGGACCGTCGTGTCGGGCGTCCTCGCCGCGGTGAGCAGGTGGCGGAACCGGATCCGCTGTTCCGGGTCGAGTCCGACGGTCGGCTCGTCGAGAACGACGAGGTCGGGGCGACCCAGCATGGCCTGGGCCAGACCCACCCGGCGTCGCATCCCACCTGAGAGCCGGCGGGTCTTTACGTCGGCGACGTCTCCGAGCTCCACGGTTTCGATGACCCTCGTCACCTCTGTCGCCCGCAGCTCCGGATCGTGGATCTCTTTCAGGATCGCGATGTGGTCGAGGAACCTGCGGACGGTGAAGCCCGGGTAGAGCCCGAAGGTCTGCGGCATGTAGCCGAGGCGCCGTCGGATCCGGCGAAGATCGCTGGCCCGGACCGGGGCGACGCCGACGACCTCGATGCGACCGGCGTCGGGACGAAGCACGGTCGCCACACACCGCAGCAGCGTCGTCTTCCCCGCACCGTTGGGACCCAACAGTGCGGTCACCCCGGGAGCCGCCGTCAACGACACGCGGTCGAGGGCGAGGCGGCTCCCGTAGGCCTTGCTGACATCGGTGACTCGGAGCATTCGCTCGCTATTGGCCGCGGGTGCTCAGCAATTGTGCCACCCGCCCGACGAGCTGGGCGCGTACTTGGTGCCGCTGCCACCCAACGAATCCTGGTAGTAGCCCTTGCTTCGCCACAGGTCTCTGCCGCGGCCTTCACAGCTCGCGCCGGCAAAGCGCTGATCGGCCGCCTTGTTGGGCCACGCACTCTCGGTCGCACGCGTCCACCAGTAGAAGCCAACCTTCTCCTGCACCTTCACGTAGTGGTAGGTGACGTTCATGCCGGTGCATGAGACCGAGCTCAGCCCTTCGATCCAGTTCCCGATTCTGCCCTGTTCGACACCGTGGGAGCAGAACGCCGCCTCTGTACCCGACGGAACGAAGACGATGCTGAAGGCGGCGACCACCGCCAGGACCCCCAGCCGGACAGCCGGCCTGTTGGTCGTCGTCATGACGAACCTCCCCTTCCGTGCGTGCCCCCAGCCCGCACCTGCGGCGAACATACCGTAGGCGGGGGGGGGTGTCAACCCCCGGTCACCGTCGTCGGCCGGGTTCGCGCATACACTGCCCCGATGCTCCGTGAAGTTCTGTGGACGGTGGTGCGCGGGTTCCTCATGGGTGCCGCCGACGTCGTCCCCGGCGTGTCGGGGGGGACCATCGCCCTGGTCCTCGGCATCTACGAACGGCTGGTGGCGGCGATCCGGGCCGGCAGCTCCGCCCTCGGACACCTCCTGAAAGGTGACCTCCCCGGTGTTGGCCGGTGGCTCCGGCGGGTCGAATGGAGTTTCCTGCTCCCCCTGCTCGCGGGGATCGGCATCGCCGTCGGTGGTCTCGCCCGGGTGATCGAAGCCGGGCTTTCGGACTTCCCCGTCGAGATGGCCGCCCTCTTCCTCGGACTCGTCGCCGGGTCGATCGTCATCGCCTGGCGGATGCTCGGTCGACGGGACCTCGTCCGGATGGCGATCCTCGTCGTGGTGGCGGTCGTCGTCTTCGTCCTGTTGGGCCTGCGGGAATCCACCACCCCCGAAGCGGTCGCCCAGGCGGCGACGCCGGCGGTCTGGGCCTTCTTCGGCGCCGGCGCCCTGGCGATCTGCGCCATGATCCTGCCGGGGATCAGCGGGTCGTTCATCCTCGTCCTGTTGGGGATGTACGCGCCGGTGCTGGCGGCGGTGAACGACCGGGACGTCGTCGCGGTGGCGGTCTTCGGCTTGGGGGCGGTGGTGGGCCTCGCCCTGTTCTCGCAGCTCCTCCATTGGGCCCTCGCCCACCATCACGACACGGTGATGGCCGCCCTCATCGGACTCATGGGCGGGTCGCTGCGGGTGCTGTGGCCCTGGCCGGCCGGGCTGGAGACCACCGCCTTGGGCGTGCCGTCCGGACCCGTTCTCGTCCCCGTCGTGTTGGGGGCGGTCGGAGCGGCGACGGTGGTGGCCGTCCACCTCGTCGCCGAACGGATGAACGGCCGGATCGTCCACACCGCCGCAGACGGCACGCCGTAGCATCGACGACGATGTTCGGCATCCCCGTCCCCGAATTGGTCGGGTATCTGGCGTCGGCTCTGGTGGTCGCCTCCCTCACCATGTCTTCGGTGCTGCGGCTGCGGGTCGTCAACCTCGCCGGCGCGGTCGTGTTCTGTGTCTACGGGTTCCTGATCGACGCGCCGCCGATCATCGTGACGAACGCCGTCATCGTCGGCATCAACGTGTGGTTCCTCGCCCGGGCCTTCACCGACCGTGACTACTTCAGCGTGCTGGAGGTCCGCCCCGACTCGTACTACCTGGGCGAGTTCCTCCGGTTCCACGCCGACGACATCCGCCGGTTCCAACCGTCTTTCCGTACCGTCCCGCCCCGAGACTGCGTGTCGGTGTTCGTCCTCCGTAACGCCGTCCCAGCCGGGGTGTTCATCGGGGTGCCCGACGGCGACGGCACGTTGGAGGTCCTCTTGGACTACGTCGTCCCCCAATACCGGGACTTCAAGGTGGGGCGATGGCTCTACGGCCCGGGATCGTCCTTTCTCACCGAGCGGGGGATCCGTCGGCTCGTCACCGAGCCGGGGAGCCGGGCACACGAACGCTACCTGCGGCGCATGGGATACCGACCCGAGGGGTCTCGATACGTCTTGGACCTGGGCGAAACGTCGGCCCGGCCTGGCATGATGGCGCCATGAGCGAAGACGTCGCCGCCCGGGTCGAACAGCTCCGGGATCAGATCCGCTACCACGCCTACCGCTACTACGTCCTCGACGATCCGGTCATCTCGGACGCCGAATACGACGCCCTCGTCCACGAGCTCGAACGGCTCGAAGCCGAACACCCCGAGCTGGTCACCCCCGACTCACCGACCCAGCGGGTCGGGGCGCCACCTTCGGAGCAGTTTCGTCCCGTGCGTCACCGTCGGCCCCTCTTCTCCCTCGACGACATCTCCAGCTTCGAGGAGCTGGCGGCGTGGGAGGAGCGGATCGAACGCATCCTGGGACGTGTCCCCGACGGGTACGTGTGTGAGCCGAAGATCGACGGGCTGGCGGTGGTCCTCACCTACGAGAACGGGGTCTTCACCCTGGGTGCGACCCGGGGCGACGGCACCGTCGGTGAGGACATCACCGCCAACCTGCGAACCATCAAGGCGATCCCGCTCCGCCTCCTCACCGACGATCCCCCCACCCTTCTCGAGGTCCGAGGGGAGGTCTACATGCCCCTCGACGCCTTCGAGGAGCTGAACCGCCGACAGGAGGAGGCGGGGGAGCGGTTGTTCGTCAACCCCCGGAACGCCGCCGCCGGTTCGGTCCGCCAGAAGGACCCGTCGGTCACCGCGTCCCGCGACCTCAGCATCTGGTGCTACCAGGTGGGCATCATCGAAGGGGGACCGGAGCTGAGTCGCCACTCCGAAGCCATGGAATACATCAAAGGCCTGGGTCTCCGCGTCAACCCCGAGACCCGGACGGTCCCCGACCTCGACGGCGTCGAGGACTACCTCACCGAAGCCGAGAAGCGGCGTCACGAACGGCCCTACCAGACCGACGGTGCCGTCGTGAAGGTGGATTCCCTCGCCGATCAGGCGACCCTCGGGTTCACCGCCCGTGCCCCCCGATGGGCCGTCGCCTACAAGTTCCCGCCGGAGGAGGCGACCACCCGGCTGCTCGACATCAAGGTCAACGTGGGACGCACCGGTGCCGTCACCCCCTACGCGGTGCTGGAACCCGTGTTCGTCGGCGGCGCCAACATCTCGTCCGCCACCCTCCACAACGAAGACGAGGTACGCCGAAAAGACCTGCGGATCGGCGACCTGGTGGTGGTCCGCCGTGCCGGAGACGTCATCCCCGAAGTGGTGGCTCCGGTCGTGTCGGCCCGGACCGGCGACGAGAAGGTCTGGCACATGCCGAAGACCTGTCCGTTCTGTGCCAGCCCCATCGTTCGCCCGGAGGGGGAGAAGGTGGCCCGCTGCACCGGCGGATACTCCTGTCCGTCCCGCCTCCGGGAATGGCTGTTCTACTTCGGTTCCCGGGCCGGTATGGACATCGACGGACTCGGCTACAAGACCATCGACCTGCTGATCCGCGAAGGCCTCATCCGGGACCCGGCAGACATCTTCTTCCTCCGTCCCGACCAGCTCCTCGGCTTCGAAGGATGGGGTGAAGTGTCGGTCGCCAACCTGATGAGGGCGATCGAAGCCGCCAAAGACCGTCCCGTCGCCCAGCTGCTCACCGCCCTCGGTATCCGCCACGTCGGCGACTCGGTCGCCCGTCTCCTCGCCCGGCGCTACCGCTCGATCCGGGCGCTCATGGACGCCCCGGAGGAAGAACTGGCCGACATCGAGGGGATCGGGCCGGTGATCGCCCGCTCCGTCAGGGAATGGTTCGACGACCCCGACAACCGTGCCCTCATCGACAAGCTTGACGCCGCCGGGGTGCGCCTGGAGGACGAAGACGTCGAGGCCGGCGTCCCGTCGGACCTCCTCGACGGCGTCACCGTGGTGATCACCGGAACCCTCGATGGTTTCACCCGGGAGGAAGCCGAAGACGCCGTGGTCGCCCGAGGAGGCCGGGCGACCGGGTCGGTGTCGAAGAAGACGACGGTGCTCGTCGTCGGTGAACATCCCGGGGCTTCGAAGGTCCGCAAGGCGGAGGAGCTGGGGGTACCGACGATCGACGAGGAGACCTTCGAGCGGCTCCTCACCGACGGGCCGTCCGTGCTGGAGAGCTGACAGGCCGGGGCGGGGTGTCCGGTGGCTCCGGTCACCGCTCCGCCGGGACGGTGGTCGCAGGCAACGCCACCACGGCGTCGACCCCGCCGGTCTCCGCCGCTCGCAACTCCGCTCGTCCTCCCCCGAGCTCGGCGAGCTGACGGACGATCGCCAACCCCAGCCCGGCTCCTCTCCCGCCGTCGCCACTCCAGAAACGGTCGAAGGCGCGGAGACGGTCCTCGGGATCCATCCCCGGCCCTTCGTCCACCACATGGACCTCGTGGAGCGACGTGCCCGGCACCACCGAGATGACGATCCGCCCACCTGGCGGGCTCACCCGGAGCGCGTTCGCCAGGTAGTTGTCGAGGATCTGTTCCACCGATCCGGGGAACACTTCGGCCCAGACGGGACGGTCCGGGACGTCGGTCTCGATGGAGACACCCTGTTCCCGGGCGACCGCCTCCCAGACGTCCCGACGTTCTTCGGCCGCGGCGGCCAGATCGACCGGTTCGGTCCCGGCTGCGTCGCCCAGCCGAGCCAGCTCGAGGAGCTGGTCGACCATCGTGCCGAGGCGGGTCGTCTCGTCGATCGCCGCCTGCAGGTCGGCGTCGGCTCCCGGTTCGGTCTCCAGGTTCTCGAGGCGGAGACGTAGCGCGGTGAGGGGGGTCCGGAGCTGATGTGAGGCGTTGCCGATGAAGGCCCGTTGACGGTCCAGCGTGTCCCGGACCCGGTCGGCCATGTGGTTGAAGGCTTCCACGACGGCTCGAAGCTCCGGCGGGGCGTCGCCCGGTGCGATCCGCACGTCGAGGTCGCCGGCGGCGATGCGGGACGCCGCCCGTTCCAGCTCGGCGAGGGGGCGGGTGACCGAACCCGCCACCACCCATCCGATTCCGGCCATCGCCCCCAACACGACGAGGCCGACACCGCCGAGACCCCACCAGAACCTCCGGATGCGGGCGTTGACCTCTTCGGTGGGGAGGGTGAGGCGGACCGCCCCCAACACCCGCCCCCCCGAAGCCACCGGTACGGCCACGTAGAGGATGTCGTGTCCGAGGGTCACCGACGACCGCGTCCCCACGGAGCGCCGCCCGGCGAGGGCCTCTTGGAACTCGATACGGGAGGAGAAGTCCCGGTTCGGGGGGCCGGCGGTGTCGACGAAGGAGAGGCCGAAGGAGTCGACCACCACCACCCGCGCTCCGGTGGACTCCGCATAGTCGATGGCCGGTTGGGCGGTGAACGGGAGGCCCCGGTCGAGGGTGTCCTCGTACAGGGTGGCGAGGACCATGGCGTCCCGCTCGGCGGCGGCGGTGAGGCGCTCCAGCTCACGATGCGAGAACGTGAGGGCGAGGGGGATCTCGAGCATCAGGAGCACGATGAACGTGACGGTGAGATAGCTGAGGAGGAGGCGGCGTCTCATCGCGTACCGTCGACGAGCCGGTAGCCGACACCCCGCACCGTCTCGATCAGGTCGGGATCGCCCAGCTTCTTGCGCAGCGACGCGATGTGGACGTCCAGGGTCTTGGTCGATCCCCACCAGTTGGCATCCCACACGGCCCGCAGGATCTGATCTCGTGTCCGGACCGCGCCGGCGTCTTCGGCCAGGTAGGCGAGGAGGTCGAACTCTTTGGGGGTCAGCTCCACTTCGGCGTCGTCCACGGTGACCCGGCGGGTCCGCAGGTCGACGGTGATGGGGCCGGCCGCCAGTACCGGCCGAGGTTGGGCGGCGTCGCCGGCGGGCGACGCCCGGCGTGTCACCGCCCGGATCCGGGCGGCGAGCTCCCGGAACCCGAACGGTTTGACGATGTAGTCGTCGGCTCCGAGGTCGAGGAGCGTCACCCGGTCGATCTCGTCCGAGCGGGCGGTGACGACGATGATGGGGACGTTCGACCGTTCCCGCAGCCGCCGGCACACCACCTGTCCGTCCAGGTCGGGAAGCCCGAGATCCAAGAGGACCAGGTCGGCTTCGGGCGCGTTGAGGGCGTCCGCCCCCGTGGCCACCCAATGGACCGTGTACCCCTGGCGCTCCAGGCCGCTCGTGAGGGGCTCGGCGATGGAGACGTCGTCTTCGACGACCAGAACTCGCATACCCACAGGATCGCACGACCGAGTGCCTTCCCGAAAGGTCCTTTACCGAACTCTTGCCTGACGCTGGTGCGACCTTTCCGCTCGATTCCATACGTTGTCGCCGTGGAGACCAGGAGGAAACCATGAACCACAAGACCGCACTCGCAACGGCTGCTTCGGTGGCAGGCGTCCTCCTCGCCGGGGTCGTCGCCGTCGGAGCGAACATCGGCATCCTCGCCAGCACCGACGTCGGAGAGCTCGACAGCCAGGACCCGACCGTCGTCGCCGCGTCGTCGGAGACGCGCCAACCCGAGGTCGTCACCGTCGTCGTCGACGATCTCCTCGGGGCGACCTCCGAGTCGAGCGCCGTCTCGACCCCTTCGACGACCCTTCCGCCGGCTCCCCAGACCGAGCTCTTGGCCTTCGAGGTCCCGGGGGTGGGGATCATCACCCTGGCACGTCAGGACGGGATCATCGCCGTCGACGAGATCCAGGCCGCCGGTTGGGACTGGACCATCCAGGAGGAGGGCCGTGAGGTGAAGATCGTCTTCGTGTCGGGTAACCGCCAGATCGAGTTCGAAGCGAAGGTCCAGAACGGCGAAGTCGTGCCCAAGGTGGAGGAGCGGCAGACCCGCCGCGGGTACGACGACGATGACGACGACTCCTACGAGCACGACGACGACGACGGTCGTCGCGGGAGCTACGACGACGATGACGACCACGACCGCTACGAGGACGAGGATGACTGACGGCGCCGTCTCCCGTTCCGAGATCTCGCCCGGTGGGTCGGCGAGACGCCGACCCACCCGGCGCCCCAAACACCCGGCCCTCGCCTCCCGCATCCTCGCCGCCGGGGTCAGCGCCTCCCTCACGCTGGGGCTGGTCGGCGCCATGCAGAACTCGGAGGCCGAGGCCGCTTCGGTCCCGTCCCAACCCGAGCCGGTCGCCGCCCCGACGAAGGTGGTGATCGTCATCACCCGGCCGTCGAACCCGGCGCCGGTGGCGGCGACACCGGCATCGGGCAGCGAGAGCGCCTCGGCGACGGCGAAGGTGACGCCACCGAAACCGACCAAGGTCGTGCCGACGAGGGTCCCGATCTCGAAGAGCAATGGCAGCCGTTGAATCCCGGTTCCGGGTGATGGGCTGTGAAGCCCACGTCGTCGTGGTCGGCGGTGGGCGCTCCCACCTTCGACAGGCGGAAGCCGAGCTGCGACGCCTGGAGGAGCGATGGAGTCGTTTCCTCCCGGACTCGGACGTCGCCCGGCTCAACCGGGGGGCGGGTTCCCCGACCCGGGTCGATGCCGACACCCTCACGTTGGTCGCCGCCGCCGTCGAACTGCATCGTGTGACGGCGGGTTGGTTCGATCCGACCGTGCTGCCGGCGGTGGTCGCGGCCGGGTTCGGGGCCAGCAGGCACGACCCCGAGGCGGTGACCCGGATGGCGACATCGGCCGTCGAGGCGCCCGCACCGGGATGTGGCGGCGTCGACATCGACGTGACGGCGCAGACGGTGAGGCTGGCGTCCGGCATCGCCTTCGACCCGGGGGGGATCGGGAAGGGTCTGGCAGCCGACCTCGTCGCCGAGAAGCTGGTCGACTCCGGTGCGGCGGGCGCGCTCGTCAACGTCGGAGGCGACCTGCGGGTGATCGGGTCCGGACCGGAGGGCGAAGGCTGGTACCTGGAGGTGGAGGACCCCTTCCAACCCGACGGCTTCGTCGTTCGCCTCTTCCTCGGAGACGGCGGCCTGGCCACGTCCAGCCGCCTAAGGATCCGGCGTCGAGGCGACGATGTCCGTCATCACCTGATCGACCCCCGGACCGGGCGACCTTCGGGCTCGCCGGTGGTGGCGGCGTCGGTCGTGGCCGGTACCGCCTGGTTGGCGGAGGGCTACGCCAAGGCGGCGCTCCTGGCCGGGCCCGAGGAGGGGATCGACCTGATCGAAGACGGAGGGGTCGCCGGGCTCGTCGTCCTCGAGGACGGAAGCGTTCGGATCTCGACCCGACTGGGGGTGTTCCTGTGAGCGACAAGATCTGGTGGTACCTTGCCCGTTCGTCGGGCATCGTCGCCTGGCTGCTGCTGGCCGCGGCCGTGATCTGGGGGTTGTTGCTGTCGACACGCATCCTTCAGGATCGGAGGCGGCCCGCCTGGCTGTCCGACCTGCACCGGTGGCTGGGCGGACTCGCGGTGACGTTCACCACCCTGCATCTCGTCGGTCTCTGGGCCGACGACTACGTGGAGTTCGGTCCGGCGGAGATGCTGATCCCGGGACGGTCGGAGTGGCGACCGGTCGCCGTGACCTGGGGCGTGCTCGCCCTGTACCTGCTGGTGGCGGTCCAGCTCACCTCCCTCGGGATGCGACGGCTGCCCCGCCGGATGTGGAAGGCGGTGCACTACGCGTCGTATCCGCTGTTCTGGATGGCGACGGTCCATGGCGGCGCGGCCGGGTCCGACACGGGTTCGCGCCTGTACCGTTGGACGGTGGTGGTCACGGTGGTGGCGGTGGTGTTCGTCGTCACCTACCGGGTGGTGGCCCCGTCCCGGGCGCGGCGCAGGTCGCGTCTCCGGCCGGTGGAGGCGGCCGTTCCGGGATCCGAAGAGGTCAATGCACCCGAAAGACCCATTCGAACGAGCCCGCGTCGGGGAGGCCGTACAGTCGGATCCATTCGATCCGTACCCGATGCTCCCCCGGCGTCCACTCGGTGAGGTAGGCGCCGCCGGGCCGTGGCGCCCACCGGTAGACGCCGGTCCCTTCCACGAACGCCACTTCGTCTTCGGGGACGAGGAACCCGTCCACGTAGATCTTCACCCCGTAGCCGACTTCGAGGTCCACTTCGATGTACGCCTGACGGAGGACGGCGTCACCGGGAGCGGGGGACACCTTCTCGAGGGGGGGCGGCAGCTCGATCGGTTCGCCTTCCGGCGCCAGCGCCACGCCCAGGGCGATGACCGCCACGAGGGCGAGCCCGAGACCCGCGTAGATCCATCGATACTGCACGAGTCGAGTGTATGGAGGATCGGCGGCTGTCGGAAAACCGGCGCGCAGGCGGTACCGTTGCGGTCCCCATGAAGATCAACCCCGTACTCGCCGGTCTCGGGACCTACCCGATCGCCCTCGTCCAGGAACGGGCGCGGGCGATGCGGGAAGCCGGGGAGAGGCTCGTCGATTTCTCCATCGGCGATCCCCGGGAACCGACCCCGGCGTTCATCCGGGAGGCGCTGCGAGAGGCGGTCCCCGAGATCAGCCAGTACCCGACCACACGGGGTCTCCTGCGGCTCCGCCAGGCCGTCGCCGACTACGTTCGCCGCCGCTTCGGGGTCGAAGTCGACCCGCAACGGCAGGTGTTGGCGACCACCGGGTCGAAGGAGGCCATCTTCTCCACGCCCTTGGCGTTCGTGGAGGCGGGGGACGTCGTCGTCTGTCCCAGTCCCGGGTACCCGATCTACGCCCGTGGGGGAGCCCTCGCCGGGGGCCGGATCCATCAGGTCGTCCTCGCCGGCGACTTCGTGTTCCGCGTCGATTCCGTCCCCGACGACGTCTGGGACGACGCCGCCCTCGTGTGGACCTGCTCTCCCCACAACCCGACCGGCTCGGTGATGTCCCGAGAGGACATCGCCACCATGTACGAACGGTGCCGGGCGACCGACACGCTGCTGTGCGCCGACGAGTGTTACGTGGATCTGTACGAGGGGGAGCCGCCGCCGTCGCTGCTCCAGGTGGCGGGGCCCGACCTGGAAGGAGCCCTCGTCTATCTCAGCTTGTCGAAACGGTCCGGGATGACCGGCTATCGGTCGGCGGCCGTGGTGGGCGACCCCGAGGCGATCGACGTGTTGGCGTCGCTGCGGTCGTCCACCGGGACCGCGCCCCCCGAGTTCACCCAGGCGGCGGCGGTCGCCGCCTGGTCGGACGACGAACACGTCGAAGAGCGGCGACGGGTCTTCGCCGCCAAAC
Organism: Acidimicrobiia bacterium; assembly: GCA_015488325.1. Taxonomy (GTDB): domain Bacteria; phylum Actinomycetota; class Acidimicrobiia; order Spongiisociales; family ZC4RG35; genus S012-128. The sequence goes on from WFOA01000086.1 coordinate 46,007, forward strand.
GTGCGGTGCTCCGCCGGGTCTTCGAAGACCTGGGGATGGAGGTGGTCGCCTCCCATGCCGGGCTGTACCTGTGGGTGCGGGTAGGCGACGACCTCGCCGTCACCGAGACGCTGCTGACGGCGGGGGTGGTCGTCTCACCCGGCCGGGCGTTCGGGCCGGGAGGTGAAGGGTTCATCCGGCTGGCGCTGGTGCCCACCGTCGAAGAATGTGTCGAAGCGGCCGAGGTGGTGAGGAGATGTCTGCGAAGGAGCTGATCGAACGGGCCTATCGGGGCGAGGTGGATCTGGCGGCGGCGAAGGACGCGGTCGAGTCCACCGTCGCCGCCCTCGACCGGGGCGAGCTGCGTGTGGCGGAGAAAGTCGGGGGGGAATGGGTCGTCCACGGGTGGGTGAAGGAGGCCATCCTCTTGTATTTCCGGCTCACCGGCCTCGAGACCACCCATGCGGGACCGGTCGAGTGGCACGACAAGATCCCGCCCAAACGGGGCCTGGCCGAGGCGGGGATTCGCGTCGTCCCTCCAGGGGTGGTCCGATACGGTGCCTTCTGTGAGCCCGGGGTCGTCGTGATGCCCGGGTACGTCAACATCGGGGCGTGGGTGGGGACCGGCACGATGGTGGACACCTGGGCCACCGTCGGGTCGTGCGCCCAGATCGGGCGAAACGTGCATCTCAGCGGTGGGGTGGGTATCGGCGGGGTGCTGGAGCCACCCGGTGCCCGTCCGGTCATCGTCGAGGACGGTGCGTTCATCGGCAGCCGGTCGATCGTGGTGGAAGGGGTGTTGATCGAAGAGGGCGCCGTCCTCGGGGCCAACACGACGATCACCGCGTCGACTCCCATCATCGACGTGACCGGGCCCGAACCGGTCGAGTATCGACGTCGGGTCCCCGCCCGGGCGGTCGTCATTCCCGGTACCCGACCGAAGGAGTTCCCCGCCGGTACCTACGACCTCCAATGTGCGTTGATCATCGGCCGCCGGTCGGCTTCGACCGACGAGAAGACGTCGCTGGAGGACGCCCTGCGAACCTTCGAGGTGCCGGTGTGACCCTGGTCGAGACGCTGCGATGGCTCGTCGACATCCCGTCGGTGACGGGTGACGAGGCGCAGATCGCCACGGCCGTGGCCGAACGGCTCTCCGCCGGCCCCCGGACGGTCCGTCGTCGGGACAACACGGTGGTGGTCGGCGACCCCGACGACCGTCCGATGTTGCTCCTCGCCGGGCATCTCGACACGGTGCCGTCCCAAGGGCAGGGTCCTGCCCGGGTGGAGGACGGCCGGCTGTGGGGTCTGGGCGCAGCGGACATGAAGGGGGGGTTGGCGGTGATGATCCACCTGCTGGAGGACCGATCGCTGGTCGACGCCGACCTGGGGCTGGTCGGCGTCTTCTACGAGGGGGAGGAGGGCCCGGCGGCCGCCAACAGCCTCGGGCCGACCTTGGACGCCTTCCCCTGGCTGACCGAGGCCTGGTTCGGCGTGGTGCTCGAGCCGTCGGACGGGGAGATCCAGGTGGGCTGCAACGGGGCCTTGAACGCCAAGGTGGTCTTCCGGGGTGTTCCCGCCCACAGCGCCCGGCCGTGGCTGGGGGAGAACGCCATCACCAAGGCGGGGGAGTGGCTGGCTCGGATGCACCGCTTCCCGGTGCGGGAGGTGGACATCGGGGGTCTCGTCTACCGGGAGGTGATGGCCGTCACCCGGGCCGAAGGGGGGGTCGCCACCAACATCATCCCCGGGACGTTCACCCTCAACCTCAACTACAGGTTCACTCCGGATCGTTCGATCTCCGAGGCGGAGGCGAAGGTGCGAGAGGTGTGCGCCGACGCCGACGAGGTCGAGATCTTCGACGTCGCCCCGTCGGGCCCCGTGACGGTGGACCATCCCTTCGTCGAGACCCTCGCCGGGGTGTCGGGCGCCCGTCTCGGCGCCAAACAGGGATGGACCGACGTGGCCCGCCTCGGTGAACGGGGGGTGCCTGCCGTCAACTACGGCCCCGGCGAAACCGCCCAGGCCCACCAGGTGTCCGAGAGCGTCGACCTCGCGTCGGTCGAAGAGAGTTTCAGGGCGCTACGGGCGGCGGTTCACGGGGCGAAGTCCACCGCCAGCTCGTAGTCGCCGGAGCCCCCCGTCGGCCAGTGGGCCCAGACCACGATCCCGAAGGGGTCGAGCGGCCGGGCGAAGCAGTCACCCGGTACCGGCATCACCATGAGCACCTGGCGTTCCCCGTCGGAGAAGCGGAACCGATGACCGGAGGCGGCCACAGCGGTGTCGACCGGCCGCCACTCGCCGCCGTCCACCCGCATCCGGGTCGCCTCCAACCCCAGGGGCATCTCCGGACCGATGCGCATCTCCCCGACCCCCGCCAGATGGTACGACAGGGTGAGCCGAGAATCTTCGGTGACGACCACGACCCCGAGGTCGCCGTCGACGGTGGCGAGGCGTACGGTGGCGCCTCCTCGACGTTGTTCGACGGCGTCGACGACGGGGAGGGAGACGACGTGGGGTTCGGCGTCGGGGGCGAGCACCCGGGCGAGGACCAGACCCGGATCGCCGTCGTCGGGCACCGCCGTCACCGGCCAGTCGGCGGTCTTGTCGTCCAGGTACACGATCCGTCCGGCGGTCGGGTCCAATACCAGGGAGAGGGTCGCCGATTCGATCTCGATCTCCTCGGACCCGTCGGCGTCCCAGTCGAGACGTTCGATGGTCGTCCAGGACTCCCCCCGTCGCCGACGGTCCAGCAGATGACGGGCCCGGAGGAGGGACCGGTGGGCTTCCTGGCGGAGACGAGGCTCGATCGGTGCCGGGTAGAGGGCCCGATGCTGCGTCTCCATCACGTGGGCGACGGCGTCGGACGGTGCCCGTTCCCCCAGATGCGTCGCGATTCTCAGCATGCGCCGGTACAGGACCTCCGACGAGGCGTCGGCCGTCTCGGATGCGAAGGCGGGCGACACCGGGGGTGGGCGCAAGCGTCCCGTGGGCGGGTGCTCGGCCAGGTACCGACCCGGCGTGTCGAGGCGGAATCCCCGGGCGTCGAGGTCGGCGGCGGTGTCTTCGGGATGTGGGCTGACGACCACCCAGAGGCCGTCGCCGGGCGGTGGCGTGTCCGTCCCTTCGGTCGCCGGGATCACGGTGAGGACCCGGTCGAACCGGTCGGCGACCCCGGGAGCCGGTGCGTCCGTCGGCACGACCGCGTACTCGATCCCGTGGTCGAGGAGGGTGGGTACCAGCGTCGGGTCCCAGGTCCGGGTGAACAAGCCCGACGGCTCCACGGAGAGGCCCCCCAGAGCTTCGCTCTCCCGTTCGAGCTGGAGGGAGCGGGCGTGTTCGGGGAGGACGGTCAGGTCGGGTTCGTTCCATCCTGCCCGGAGCCATTCGACGGGGCCTGGGGGGACCTCCCAGTCGGAGAGGTGCTGCCACACCCGTCCGGGAACCACCACCGCCAGCGGCAGGTTGGATCCGGCGAGGCTGCGGACACGTTCAGCGGCACCTTCGAGAGCGTCGGCGGTGGGGAAGGGGGGGAGCGTCACGACGGTGACGACGGCCACGGCCCTCATGTCCGTCCTCGTTGTGATCGTCGCTTCGACATCGACAGCACCGCGGCGGCGACCACGGCGACGACCCACCCGCTGCGAGGCCGGTAGGCGAAGACGGCGAGGACACCGAGGCCGGCGACGACCGACTGCCAACGCAGCTCGGCCAGCACCGGGAACGCGACCCACAGGGCGCCGAGCACGGCGGCGGAACGGGCGAGCACCCCGGCTCCGCCGGGTGCATCGGCCATCCAGAAGCCGACGGCGGCGACGGCCAGCCCCACCGCGCCGACCCCCAGCAGGATCCGTGTGGAGCGGACGGAGGAGGCTTCTGCGACCCTGGGTTCCGGCATGTCCCCGAACCGTACACCGTGGGGAGGGCATCGACGTCCAGCTCCTACACTCCGTTCCCTCATGCCCATCGACATCGACATCTCCCACGTAGCGCGGCTGGCCCGGCTCGCCCTCGACGACGAGCAGCTCGAGCGGTACCGGCGTCAGCTCGGAGTGATCCTGGAACACGCTGCCCGGGTACAGGCCCTCGACACCGAAGGCGTCGAGCCGACCGGCCATCCCCTCGGGTTCACCAACGCGTTCCGGGACGATCAGGTGCGTCCTTCCCTCGAACGCGACGTCGTGTTGGCCGAGGCACCCGACCACCGGGACGGATACTTCGTCGTGCCCCCGGCCCTCGAGGGACCATGAGCCTGGCCGACCTCACCATCGCCGAGGCGGCGAAGGGCCTCCGTCGGGGCGCGTTCGGCGCCCGTGAGCTCGTCGACGCCGTGCTGGAACGGGCCGCCAAGACCGAAGCCGAGCTCCACGCCTACCTGACGATCGACCACGAAGGTGCCAGGGAGGCCGCCGCTCGGGCCGACGAGGAGCTGGCATCCGGCGTCGACCGCGGGCCCCTCCATGGGATCCCCGTCGCCTTGAAGGACAATCTGTGTACGGAGGGGCTGGAGACGACCTGCGCATCCCAGATCCTGGCCGGATACCACCCTCCCTACGACGCCACCGCGGTCCGGAAACTGCGCGAGGCGGGGGCCGTTCCGGTCGGCAAGACGAACCTCGACGAGTTCGCCATGGGATCGTCCACCGAGAACTCCGCGTACGGGCCGACCCGGAACCCGTGGGACACCGACCGCGTCCCCGGAGGGTCGTCGGGTGGTTCGGCGGCGGCGGTGGCCGCCGGCTCGGCCCTCGGGGCCCTCGGCTCCGACACCGGAGGTTCGATCCGCCAGCCTGCCGCCCTGTGCGGCCTGGTCGGGATGAAACCGACCTACGGTCTGGTGAGCAGGTACGGACTGGTGGCCTTCGCCTCGTCCCTCGACCAGATCGGTCCGATCACCCGCACCGTCGAAGACGCCATCCTCCTCCTCGAAGCGATCGCCGGTCACGACCCTGCCGACGCCACATCGTGGGCGGGGGATCTCCCCGACTTCCGTTCCGAGCTGGGTCGGGGCGTCGAGGGCCTGCGGATCGGGATCGTGGAGGAGCTGTCGGGTGACGGCTACGAGCCGGCGGTGTCGGCCGCCGTCGACGCCATGGTGTCGTCCTTGGAGGCCGAGGGAGCCCGGGTGCAGGAGGTCTCCCTCCCCACCTTCGACGTCGCGCTCTCCGCCTACTACCTGATCGCCCCCGCCGAGGCGTCGGCCAACCTCGCCCGGTTCGACGGGGTCCGGTACGGCCTGCGGGTTCCGGGTGCCACCACCGAGGAGATGATGGCCCGCACCCGGGCCGAAGGGTTCGGCCCCGAGGTGATCAGACGGATCCTGCTGGGGACCTACGCCCTGTCGGCGGGCTACTACGACGCCTTTTACGGCCAGGCCCATCGGGTCAGGACCCTCATCACCCGGGACTTCGCCCGTGCCTACGAACAGGTCGACGTGCTGGTGTCGCCGACCAGCCCGACGGTGGCGTTTCCCGTCGGGGCCCGCACCGAAGATCCGCTGGCGATGTACCTCTCCGACATCTGCACCATCCCCTCCAACCTGGCCGGACACCCGGCGATCTCGATCCCGATCGGGCTCGACCCGGCGGGGCTGCCCATCGGGTTCCAGGTGATGGCCCCCGCCCTCTCGGAACCCCTGCTGTTCCGGGTGGCAGCCGAGGTCGAACGGCTGGCCCGCTTCGACGCTCGTCCGGAGGTGGTGACGCCATGACGTGGGAACCGGTCATCGGCATCGAAGTGCACGTGGAACTCCGCACCGACTCCAAGATGTTCTGTGGGTGCGCGGTGTCCTTCGGGGAGGAGCCCAACGTCAACGTCTGCCCGGTCTGCCTCGGCCTCCCCGGTTCGCTGCCGGTGCCGAACCGCCGGGCGATCGAATGGATCACGGAGATCGGGTTGGCCCTCAACTGCCAGATCTCGCCGGTGTCGGTGTTCCACCGCAAGAACTACTTCTACGCCGACCTCCCCAAGAACTACCAGATCTCCCAGTACGACGTCCCCGTCGCCCACGACGGCTGGCTGGAGATCACCGTGGACGGCGAGACCCGTCGGATCGGGATCGAGCGGGCCCACATGGAAGAAGACACCGGCAAGAGCATCCACCTCGGAGGGGGAGGCCGGATCCACTCGGCCGAGGCGACGCTGCTCGACTTCAACCGGGCCGGGGTTCCCCTCGTCGAGGTGGTGAGCCGTCCCGATCTGCGCAGCGCCGTCGAGGCGAGGGTCTACGCCCAAGAGCTCCGGGCGTTGGTGGCCGAACTGGGGGTGTCCGACGCCCGGCTGGAGGAAGGGTCGATCCGTTTCGACGCCAACGTGTCGGTCCGCCGCCGGGGAACGGACGAGTTCGGCACCAAGGTGGAGATCAAGAACATGAACTCGTTCCGGTCCCTGGAGCGGGCGATCGACTTCGAGATCCGGCGTCAGGTCGACGTGCTGGACGGGGGAGGAGAACTCGTCCAGGAGACCCGGCACTGGGACGAAGAAGCCGGGGTCACCCGGGGAATGCGTACGAAGGAAGGGTCGTCCGACTACCGCTACTTCACCGAGCCCGACCTGGTCCCGATGGTCATCGACGAGGCTTGGCAGGCGGAGATCCGCGCGGCGATGCCGGAGCTCCCCGCCGACCGCCGGGCACGATATTTGAGCCTCGGGGTCGACCCACAGACCGCCGGAGCGCTGGTCGGCGCCCCGCCTGCGTTCCGCCGGCTCTTCGACGAGGCGGTCGACGCCGGGGCGGACGCGAAAGCGGCCGCAAACTGGATCACCGGGGAGCTGGTGGCCTGGGCCCGGCGGGAGGAGGTCGACCCGGCCGAGGTGGCGGTGACCGGTGCCGGCCTCGCCGAACTGGTGGCGATGGTCGCCGCCGCCGAGCTGTCCGCGTCGGCGGCCAAGGACGTCCTCGACGGGATGGCCCGGGGCGAAGGATCGGCCCGGGAGGTGGCGGAGCGGAGGGACCTCCTTCAGATCACCGATCGGGGAGCGCTGGAAGCCGTCGTCGACGAGGTCCTCGCCGAACATCCCGACGCCGTGGAGCGCTACCGCTCCGGGGAGGCCAAGGTCGTCGGGTTCCTCGTCGGCCAGGTCATGCGGGCGAGCGGCGGCAAAGCCGACCCCAGGGTGGTCAACGAGCTGATCCGCTCGAAACTCGACGAGACGTGATCTCCCTGTTCGGGTTCCGGGTCGCCGCGGTCTGCCTCGACTGCGACGGGGTGCTCGTCGACTCCGAACCTGCCTCCGAGGCCGCCTGGTTGGGGGCGCTGGAGGGTTTCGGGGTGGATGTCGAAGGGTTCGAACGCTGGGTGGGTCGGACCGACGCGGAGATCGCTCGCCACTACGCCCGGGAGCTCGGCGTGCCGACGGAGGAGGTGGCATGTGCGGCCGCCGCCGCCTTCGAAGCCGAGCTGGCGGGCGGGATCCGGGCGTTCCCGGACGCCCTGGCCCTCGTCGACCGGCTGTCCGCCCAGGGGGTTTCGATGGCCGTCGTCTCCAACAGCAGCCGGGAACGGCTCGAACTGGTGCTGTCGGCGGCGGGGATCGCCGACCGGTTCCCGGTTCGAGTGTCGTCGTCGGACGTCCGTGTCCCCAAGCCGGCACCCGACGTCTATCAGGTGGCGACGGCCCTGCTCGAGACGGAACGGTGCCTCGCCTTCGAGGACAGCCCTCCGGGGATCGCCGCCGCCCGCGCCGCCGGCATGCCGGTGGTGGCGGTCCACCGGGGTGTCTTCTCCCCGGAGGAGTTGGCCGCCGCCGACCGGGTGGTGACAGATCTGGGTGACGGGTAACCTGCGGCCGGTGACGACCTGGTTCGCCATCGTGTTGGTCTGGGTGCTGCCCGTGGTGGTGGTGGGCTCGTTGGTGATCCTGTCGTACCGCCGCCGGAACCCCGACCCGGAAACCGGATCCGACGCGAGCTGAAGGGAGCGAACCCATGGAGAACCTGCCCCTCGTACTCGGCATCGGCGCCGCGGTCCTCGTCGTCTTCTGGATCGTGAAGAAGCTGGTGAAGCTGGCCTTCTTCGCGGCCATCGTCGGTGCCGCTGCCTGGTTCTGGTACTTCAACGTGCGCGGCTAGCGCCGCGGCGCCGATGGAGCGGTTCACGAAGATCGTCGCCACCCTCGGGCCGGCGGTGGCGTCCCTCGAAGGGGTCAGATCCCTCGTCCGGGCGGGGATGGACGTGGCCCGCCTCAACTTCTCCCATGGCGACCACGCCCTCCATGCCCGCTTCGCCGGATGGGTTCGGGAGGCATCGGAGCTGGAAGGCCGGGTCGTCGCCATCCTCCAGGACATCCAGGGACCGAAGCTTCGGGTGGGGTCGTTTCCCGGCGGCAGCGTCGACCTCGTTTCGGGAGACGAGGTCCGGGTGTACCCGGGGTCGGGCCAGGCAGAGAGCGGGTCGATCCTCGTCGACTACGACCATCTCATCGACGACGTCGCCACCGGCGAGGAGATCCTCCTCGCCGACGGGCTCATCCGTCTCGAGGTGGTGGCGAGACGGGCCGACCATCTGGTGGCGCGAGTGGTACGGGGCGGCCGCCTGGGGGACGGCAAGGGTGTCGCCTTCCCCCACACCGAGCTGCGGGTGCCGGCGATCACCGAGAAAGACCGGGCCGACCTGGCCTTCGGTGCCGAGCTGGGTGTCGACTACGTGGCCGCGTCCTTCGTACGCACCGGGGACGACGTCCGCCAAGTCGCCAAACTCGCCGGTGACGTCCCCGTCATCGCCAAGATCGAGCTCGCGGTCGCCTACGAGAACCTCGACGACATCCTCACCGTCGCCGACGGGGCGATGGTGGCCCGAGGCGACCTGGGGGTGCAACTCCCGTTGGAGCGGATCCCGATCGTCCAGGACGACATCCTGCGGCGCACCAACCGAGCCGGACGGGTCTCGATCACCGCCACCGAGATGCTCGAGTCGATGACCCACTCTCCACGACCCACCCGGGCGGAGGTGACCGACGTCGCCAACGCCGTGATGGAAGGCACCGACGCGGTGATGCTGTCGGCGGAGACCGCCACCGGGCAGTACCCGGAGGAGGCGGTGAGGACGATGGCGCGGATCTGCGAGGTGGCCGAGACCGTGGCCGAGCCGGACTCCCAGGTCGAGTTCCTCACCTCCCAACCCATGTTCGCGTCGGCGGTGGCCCGGGCCGCCGTGGAAGCCGCCGCCGATCTGTCCATCGACACCGTCGTCGCCTTCACCGAGACGGGAAGCACCGCCCTCATCCTCTCGAAATACCGTCCCCGTGCCCGCATCTTCGCCTTCACGCCGGATCCGACGACGCTGCGTCGCATGGCGCTGTACCGCGGTGTGCAGGGGCGTCTGTTCGGCCGCCGGGACTACACCGACCTGATGATCGCCGCCGCCGAGAAACATCTCGAGAAGGAGGGCATCTGTCGGAGGGGAGAGGCGGTGGTGATGGTCGCCGGTGTCCCGCCCAACGTGCGGGCCTCCACCAACCTGATGAAGATCCACGTGATCGGCGAACGAGACCGTGGTGTGCTCTCGGCCAAGGGAAGGCGGACGGCACCGGAGGTGGGCGGTCGCTGACGGGGTACCATCCTCCGCCGCAGAGGAGGACTTCGTGGGACAGACCATCCAGATCAACAGAACCGATGTGATCGGCGACGTGGTGATCGTCGACACCGACCGCACCCTGACCGGCCAGGACGGCGAGGTCTTCGACGGTGCCGACCAGTCGGCCCGTGACGGGTTCGCCGCCGAACTCGCCGCCCGGATCTTCGAGGAGATCCCCGGGGTCGACCACGTCTACGTCATGTCCAACACGGTGACCGTTCGCCGTCCGGGCGGATGGGGGGACGGCGACCTCGCCCGCCTCTCGGAGCTCGTCACCGGCTTCTTCCGCTTCTACCCCGACTGACCCCGGTTCAGGGGGTGCTCGACGTGGTCGTCGCCCCGTCGGTGGTGGTCGTCGACGACTCGTCGACCGGGCATTCCACTTCCGAGTCGGGGACCATGCACGGGTGGACTTCGATGATCTCCCGTTTCGGCCGGTAGCGGACGATCCATTCCTGGGTGGTGGTCTCGTCTCGCCAGACGATGGTGCGGGTCACCTTCACGCTCCATCCCCGGGCAGGTCGCTGGATGACGTGCTGCTCGTCGACGTCGAGGTCGGGGTTGGGCCGATACTCCGTCTCGGGAGGGTCGGTGTAGGCGTAGCGACCGGAGACGGTGGCGCTCACCCGGCGGGCATCGGGTCCGCCCTCCTCGACGACCTCGACGATGGTCTTGCCGTTGCGCTGTTCCCCGACGACGATCCGTCCGTCGTTGTCGCTGTAGAACTTCACCGTGATCGACGTCTTCGTGTATTCGGTGACGATGAGGATCGCGTTGTCCGTGTCGTTGCGGAACTCCAGCTTCGGCTCGGGCCATGAGATGGTCGCTTCGATGCCTTCCGGATAGCGGGTGAAGTAGAAACTGTGGGGCTTGTGGACGACGTCTTCGTAACCGCCCCAGAAGACCGCGTTGTAGAAGGTGGTGGCGAACTGGCTGACGCCGCCTCCCACCGTGTCCACCAGCTCCCCACCGATGATCGTGCCGGCGGGGACGAACCCGCGTTCGGCCGTCCGTTCGCCGACGTACTCGTTGAGCTCGAAGGTTTCGCCGGGCATGACGATGGCACCGTTGACGATGTCGGCGAACAGCTGGATGTTGTTCACCCGCGGCTGGCAGCAGGGGTGATAGGTCGTGAAGGCCGACACCAGATGTTTGATGCCGAGGGCCTCGAGCTCTTCGGTGGTGACCTCGGGTGGAGCACCCTCTTCGAAGGGCAGGACGCCCCGCCGCGACGCGGTCCCGGCGGCGATCGCCAGGTTGCGAGCGGTCTCTTCGGGGTCGATGGGGGTGCCGGGACGTCCGGCTACCACCACCACGTCGTATCCGACGACCTCGAGGCGGGCGTCGACCGGCGGGGATTCGATCTCGTCCCGGAGGGCCTCGAGCCGACGGGCGACCTCCTCGGTGTCGAGGGAC
>WFOA01000087.1 GCA_015488325.1 Acidimicrobiia bacterium
GAGACAGGCAGTGGAGGGCGCCGAGGTCCATGATCGCCTGGTTCCAGGCGGCGGGCCGTCGAGGGTCGACCAGGGTGGCGGCGACCTGTTCGGCCTGGCGGAGGTCGAGAGGTCGTCCTTCCCAGCGGGAGAGGACCCGACGGAGGTTGGTGTCGACAGCCGCCACCGGGACGCCGAAGGCGAAACACGCCACCGCCGCCGCCGTGTAGGGGCCGACTCCGGGGAGGCGGCGGAGGCCTTCCGGGGTGGCGGGCCAGCCGTGTTCGGCGATGGTGGCGGCGGCTTCCCGGAGGTGGACGACCCTGCGGGGGTAGCCGAGACCCTGCCAGTGGGCGAGGGCCGTGGCGAGGGGTGCCGCGGCGAGGGCGGCGGGGGTGGGGAAGGCGTCGAGGAACGGTCCGTACCGTTCGGCGACCCGGGGAACCTGGGTCTGTTGCAGCATCACCTCGGCGACGAGGATCGCCCACGGGTCGGTGCGGTCCCGCCAGGGCAAGTCCCGCCGATGCCGGTCGTACCAGGCGAGGAGCGCCCGGGTGCGGGGATCACCGTCAGCCGTCAAGGAAGGGTTGTGGTCGAGCTGGTCGAGGTCGTACTTGTGGTCGTCGTGGTGGTGGTCGTCGTGGTCGTCGTGGTGGTCTCCGGGGCCGCCTCCCCGAGGGTGACGGTGATGATCGACCCGGGATCCACCAGCGTCCCCGGAGCGGGGAACTGGGCCACCACCCGGCCCACCAGGTTGGGGTCGGTGACCTGCTGGGTGCCCACCGCCACCCGCAACACCAGCCCGTCCCGCTCCACCCGGGTCTGGGCGGCTTCGGGGGTGAGGCCGAACAGGTCGGCCACCTCCACCGGTTCGGGACCCTTCGAGACGACCAAGGTGACGACGCTGCCCGGCTCCAGCTGGGTGTCGGCGACCGGGTCGGTCTCGATCACCCTCCCGGCCTCCACCTCGTCGGAGAACTGCTCCGAGATCTCCCAGCTCAAGCCGAGCTGGGCCAGCTTGGAGGTCGCCTCCCGTTCGGTGAGCCCGGTGAGGTCCTCCAACGTCACCAGGTCGGGACCCGACGACACCACCAGGTCGATCGGCGTACCCGCCGGCACCCTCGTCCCCGGCGCGGGACTCATCGCGATCACCGTGCCGGGAGGTTCGTCACTGTCCGGCTCCAACGTGACCTGACCGAGCACCAGCCCTTGGGCTTCGATGAGCTGTTCGGCGGCGTCACGGGTCAGGCCGACCAGAGGGGGCGCGGTGAACTCTTCGGAGCCCGCCGAGACCACCACCACCACCGTCGCCCCAGGGTCGACGGTGTCGCCGCCCGGCGGGTCGGTGCGGATCACCCGACCCTCCTCCACCGTGTCGCTCGCCTCACGGGCCGGGACCGGCCGGAGCCCCAGGTCGAGGAGCTCGGCGAAGGCTTCGGCTTCGAGGGTGCCGGTGACGTCGGGCATGACGATCGTCTGGACGTCGGCGCCTCCGCCGCCTCCGAGGAGCCGCAGAACCAAGAAGACGAGCACCCCGAGGGTGGCCAGCAGGGCGAAGGTGCCGACGACGAAGGGGAGGTTGCTCGGTGGAGGCTCTTCGAGTTGGCGGTACACCTCGTCGGGAGGCACCGTCGCCGGGGGGATCGGCGCCGGGATCACCCGGGTCGGCGCCTCGTTCCCGCCGACCGCCGCCGGGACGTCACCGCTGAGGGCCCGAACCAGGTCGGTGCGGAGCTCCTCGGCGGTCTGATACCGCTGAGCCGGGTCTTTGTGCATGGCTTTGAGGACGACCGCGTCCAGTTCGGCGGGGACGTCGGCGTTGAAGGCCGACGGCGGCGCCACCTCCGAGGAGACGTGCTGGAACGCCACCGAGACGGGGCTGTCACCCTGGAACGGGGGGCGGCCGGTGAGCATCTCGTAGAGGACCACCCCGAGGGAGTAGACATCCGACCGTTCGTCGGCGGGTGAACCCTGGGCCTGTTCGGGACTGAAATAGGTGGCGGTGCCGATCACCGCCCCCGTGCGGGTCAGCTCCTGGGAGTCGTCCCACGCTCGGGCGATCCCGAAGTCGGTGACTTTCACGGTGCCGTCGGTGGCCAACAGGATGTTGCCCGGTTTGATGTCCCGGTGCACCAGCCCGGCCCGGTGCGCCACCGACAGGGCCGCCGCCACCTCGGCGGCGATCTCGGTGGCCCGCCGGGGCAGCAGCGCCCCTTCCGAACGGAGGACGTCCCGGAGGGACCGCCCTTCGATCAGTTCCATCACGATGAAATAGGTGGAGTCGTACTGGCCCCAGTCGTAGATGGCGACGATGTTGGGATGGCTCAGGTTGGCGGCAGCCTGGGCTTCCCGACGGAACCGTTTCACGAACGCCTCGTCGGAGCTGAACTGGGAATGCAGCACCTTCACGGCGATCTGGCGGCCGAGGAGATGGTCGGTTCCCCGGTACACGTCGGCCATCCCCCCACGGGCGATGTGGGCGGTCAGCTCGTACCGGTCGGTGAGGAAGGTGGGGACATCCATGGGAAGGCCTCGGAATCGTAGCTATCAAGACCTCGCGGACAGTGAGCGCTCGAACAGGACCCGGGCGATCGGGGCGGCGACGGTGCCGCCGGTGGCCGACTCGCCCACGTCGCCACCCGACTCGACCAGCACCGCCACGGCGACGCTGGGACGTTCCACGGGGGCGAAACCGATGAACCATGCGTGCGGCGGCCCGTCGGGCGACTCGGCGGTGCCGGTCTTGCCGGCGACCCGGAGGCCGGGCACCGCCGCCCGCCGACCGGTCCCTTCGGTGACGACCAGCTCCATCAGGCCGCTGAGGACGGCGGCGGTGGCCGGGGACATGGCCCGTCCCAGCGTCGTCGGCTGGGTCGTCTCCACTTCGAGGCCGTCGGCATCGAACACCTGACGGACCAGGAACGGAGCCATCGTCTCGCCGCCGTTGGCGACGGCGGCGGCCACCATGGCCATCGTCAGCGGGGTGGCCCGAACGTCCCGTTCGCCGATGCCGCTTTGGGCGAGGGCGGCCGGGTCGTCACGGACGACGTCGAAGGGGAACGTGGAACGCGCCACCTGCCAGGGGAAGCGGAGGTCCCGGTCGAAACCGGCCGCTTCGGCGGTCCGGGCGATCTGGGTGGCTCCGACGTCGATGGCGAGGGCGGCGAAGGTCGTGTTGCAGGAACGGACGAAGGCGGTCTGGACGGTGACGGTGGTGCCTTCGGCACAGGTGCGGCCGGTGAAGTTGCGGATCGTGGCGGCCGAACCGGGCAGCGCGAACGCCTCCGGGTCCGGGTATTCGGTTTCGGGTCCGGCGACGCCGGAGTCGAAGGCGGCGGCGGCGACCACCACCTTGAAGGTGGAGGCGGGAGGGTAGAGCCGTCGGGTGGCCCGGTCGAGGAGCGGCTGGGCGGGGTCGTCCAGCAGAGTTCGGCGTCGGTCGACGGCGTCGGCGCCGAGGAGCGTCTCGGGGTCGAAGGAGGGAGAGCTCACCAGCGCCAGGATCGCCCCGGTGTTCGGATCCAACGCCACCACGGCCCCTCTCCGGCCGGCCAAGGCTTCGTAGGCGGTCTGTTGCAGGTCGGGATCGAGGGTGAGCTGCAGCGACAGGGGACGCAAGTCCCGGCCGAGCAGGACGGCGATCAGGTCGGAGATGGTCAGGTCCCGTCGGGAGCGAAGTTCGTCGTCGTAGGCGGCCTCCAATCCGGCGTCGCCGACCAGTAGTGACGTGTAGCCGACCACCGGGGCGAATGCCTCACCTCCCGGATACCGGCGGGCGAAGGAACGGGGGTTGGTCTCGTCGGGGACCGACTCGGCGAGGACGGTGCCGTCGGCGGTGACGATGACGCCCCGCTCCTTCACCGAACGGCTGATGGCCGGTCGGGCGTTGCGGGGGTCCGACCGGTAACGGTCGGATCCGAGGACCTGAAACCAGGTGGCGGACCCGAGCACCAGCCCGAGACCGACGAGCACTCCGAGGGCGAGACGTCGGATCGGGCCGTTCACGCCGTCTCCTCGTGTGAGATCCGGGCGAGGAGGGCGACGAGGGCGAAGTTGCCGACCAGAGACGACCCGCCGTAGGACATGAACGGGAGGCTGATGCCGGTGAGGGGCAGGATGCGCAGCACCCCGGCGAGGATGAGGAACGTCTGGAACCCGAAGGCGAAGGTGAGGCCGGCGGCCAGCAGTTTGCGGTACCGGTCCCGGGCTCGCAACGCGATGCCGAAACCGACGGCGACGACGACGGCGTAGGAGGCGATGACGGCGACGGTCCCGGCGAAGCCGAGCTCTTCGCCGACGGCGGCGAAGATGAAGTCGGTGATGGCGTTGGGGATGAGGTCGGGGCGGCCCAACCCGGGCCCGGCGCCGGCGAGGCTACCGCTCCCCAAGGCGAAGACCCCCTGGGCGATCTGGTATCCGGTGCCTTCGAAGTCGGCGAACGGGTCGAGCCAGGCTTCGACGCGACGCTGCACGTGGGCGAACAAGACGTAGGCGGAGACGGCGCCGCCGCCCGCCAGCACGCCTCCCGCCCACAGGAAGACCCGTTCGGCGGTGGCGGCGTACAGCATCGCCACGACGACGGCGAACAGCAAGGTGGCCGCGCCGAGGTCCCGTTGGGAGACGAGCACGAGGGAGCTGAGGGCCCACACGGCGACCAGCGGGAAGATCTGGCGAGGTTCGGGGATGCTCCAGCGGCCGAGACGCCGCCGGGTGCCGGTGAGGGAGATCCGGTCGGCGAGGTAGGCGGCGAGGAAGGCGACGAAGGCCAGCTTGGCGACCTCCCCCGGCTGGAAGTGGAGCTCGATGAACCCCATGTCCGCCACCACCCACAGGCGGGACCCGTTCGCTTCCAGACCCCGGATCGGACCGGGGGCGTCGGAGGGGATGAGGGGGGCTGCCAGCAGCAGCAGCGTCACCCCGAACAGCGTGAACCGGTAGCGGCGCAACAGCACGGTCCCTGTTCGGTGGAGGACGGCGAGGACGAGGACCGCGCCGGCGGCGGCGATGAGGAGCCACCATCGCTGCAGCCCCGCCCGGAATGGGGAGATCCGGTAGATCTCGACGAAGGAGAGCGCGGCCAGCAGGGCGGCGGGGGGGAGGAGATAGGGGACCGACCGGGGCGCGAAGGTCCGCAAAGCGACGTGGACGGCCCCGAAGGCCAACAGGAACACGAAGAAGGTGAGGCCCACCTGGGCGTCGACGCCGGTCCCGGTCGCCAGGTTGACGAGGGTGACGCCGAACGCGGCGATGGCCGCCGCTCCGACGAGGAGCGTGGCCTCGAGGAGGCGGGTCATGGTTCGACGTCGACGATGAGGGCCGTGATGTTGTCGAGCCCGCCTGCCTGGTTGGCGCGCTCGACCAGTTCCCATGCTGCCTCTTCGGGGGCCGTGGCCCGAAGGGCGTCGGCGATCTGTTCGTCGTCGATCATGGAGTTCACTCCGTCCGAACAGAGGAGCAAACGATCTCCAGGCTGGAGAGGTTCCTCGAAGGTGTCGACCTCCAGGACCGGTACCAGTCCCAACGCTCGGGTCAGCATCGACCGTTGCGGATGGGTGGCGGCCTCTTCGGCGGTGAGTTTGCCGGCCTGGACGTATTCGGCGACGACGGTGTGGTCGGTGCTGAGCTGGCGGAGACGGCCGTCCCGCAACAGATATGCCCGGCTGTCACCGACGTGGGCGAAGCGGGCGACGCCGTCGGCGCCGAGCTCCACCAGCGTCAACGTGGTGCCCATCCCCGCCAGTTCGGGTCGGTGCGCGACTTCGTCGAGGATCGCCCGGTTGGCGGCCTCCACCCGTTCGGCGGGGGTGCCGTCGGTTTCGGCGGCGACGGTGATCGCCGTTCGGGAGGCGATGTCACCGGCGACGTGTCCGCCCATCCCGTCGGCCACCATCAGCACGGCCGGTCCGGCCCCCCGACCGGCCGATTCGGGATACACGGCGTCTTCGTTGTGTGCCCGTACCCGACCCCGATGTGTGGCCGCTGCCCACTGGTAGTTCACTTGACCTCCATCACGGTCTTGCCCACCTGGATGGCGTCGCCCCGGTTCAGCTCCACCGGGGCGGTCACCCGCCGGCCGTTCACATAGGTGCCGTTGGTCGACCCCAGGTCGGTGAGGACCAGACGGCCGTCTCTGCTCACCAGCCGCAGATGGAACTCCGAAGCGTAGGGGTCGGCGAGCTCGATGTCCGCTTCGGGGCTGCGTCCCAGCACGACGGCGTCGCGGACGGTGAAGTCGAGGCCCGCCTGGGTGTCGGAGCGGATCACCACCACCCGGGTTCCCCGGCGGCGGGTCTCCCGTTGCCAGCGGAGCCCCAGATGATCGGAGATGGACCGTGCCACCTGCCAGAGGAACAGGTAGACGAGAGCCAGGAAGATGAGGCGGAGGACGGTGAGGAGGACGTCGGGCATCGCCGGCTCACCGAAGCTCGAGACGGAGGGTGACCGCACCGAAGGTCAGCACCGACCCGGGCTCCACCGGCGCGACGTCGGTGACGGGCCGGCCGTCCACCCATGTGCCGTTGGCCGAGCCGAGGTCCCGGAGGTGGACGGCTCCCGATTCCCGCCACAGGAGGGCGTGGCGTCGACTCACCGACTCTTCGGCGAC
Source organism: Acidimicrobiia bacterium (assembly GCA_015488325.1). GTDB lineage: Bacteria > Actinomycetota > Acidimicrobiia > Spongiisociales > ZC4RG35 > S012-128. Next base: position 6,584 of record WFOA01000087.1, read on the forward strand.
GACCACGTCGCAGGTGGCCGACCGGCCGACCAACGCGCGGTTGTGCACGACGGGGAGGTGGAGGCCGGAACCGACCAGATGTGCCCAGGCGTCCCGGGGCCCGGGGACGACGTCGACGGCGCAGCGGACGGCGGCGGCGGGGACCCGTTCGTCGCCGACCACGTCGACGGTGACGGGACCTTCCAGCCGCCAGCCTCGGTCGGCGGCGACTTCCTCCAACACGGCGGCGAGCCCGTCGGCGACGGCCCGGCGGTCGGGTTCGGGCGGTAGGTGGCGGGGGTTCACGGCGAGGACGTACCGGTTGGCGGTGACAGGACCGTGTTCCCCGACGGTTTCGGCGAGGTCTGCTTCCCGGACGAGGCGGTCGGCGAGTTCGGACGGGTGGAGGGCACCGGTGAACATCCGGGCGGCCAGCCCGTCGAGGAGACCTTCCAGGCGGCGCTCGATGGCACGGGCGAGGTTCATCGACACGAGTGTACGGTGCTGCGGGCCAGACCCTCAGGGTCGGGGGCGCTGTTACCATCCCGGCCTGCCACGGGCGAGTGGCGGAATTGGCAGACGCGCAGGATTCAGGATCCTGTGGGCGGTTACGCCCGTGGGGGTTCAAGTCCCCCCTCGCCCACTCATGTTCTCGGACGTCACCCGGCGACACTCCCGTCGTCGGCGCCTCCTGTGGACCGCCGCCCTGGCGGTGGCCGCCCTCCTGGCCGTCACCCTCGGATCGCTGGGTGAACGGGCGCGCACGTCGTCGGTCACCCTCGAGGACCTGCGGGACGAGACGGTCCGTCTCGAACGCGACGCCGGCACCTTCCAGGATCTGCTGTTGCGGATGCCGGCGGTGGAACGCTCCGAGTTCGAAGGCGTCATCGAAGAGCTGCAGGCGTCGCTGGCGGAGTCGGAGACGTTCCTCTCCGAGCTGCCGCCCGACCTGCCCTACGCAGGCCAGGCGGTGGCGGCACGTCTCGCAGTCGACGTGTGGAGGGGCGGCCTGGAGGCGTTCCGTACCCAGGTGCTCGCCGCCGCCGACGACCCGTTCGCCGTCACCGCCACCGACGGGGTCATCGACGCCCTGTTGGATTTGCGGGCCGGCGACCGCCTCTACGCCGAGTTCGTCGCCGCCATGGCGGAACCCGACCTGCCTCAACCGGTGTCGCCGTTCCCCGAGGTGCGCTTCCTCCCCGACGGGTTCCCCATCATCACCGCGGCGACGTCGTACACGGAGAACGCCAAAGACCCGGAGAGTCCCCTGCAGCTTCGGGCCGAACTCGCCCTCGGGCAGATCACCACCGATCCCGAATGGCTGCTCGACGCCGACGACAACCTGGTGGTGATCGCCACCGACACCCTCACCGTCGATGTGGTGGTGGAGAACCGGGGGAACATCCCCGCCGAACCGCAGACGGTGTTCCTCGACCTGTTCTCGGGCGGCGAGCTGATAGACACGAGGAGTGTCGAGGTGGACGCCCTCGGTCCCGGCGAGAAGACGGTGGCGTCGTTCATCGACCTTCCGGTACAGCCCGGGGTGGCCTATGCGGTGTCGGTACGGGTCGGGGTGGTCGACTTGGAGGACCAGACCGACGACAACTCCCGGATCGTCGAGTTCAGAGTGAACGCCGAGACGGAGACGACGTCGACGACCCCCCACGTCGACGACGGCGACGGCGGCTGAGACCGGTAGCATCCTCGGCGTGCTGGACGTCGCTCTGCTCCGTACCGAACCCGACCGGATCGCCGAGTCGTTGCGACGGCGCGGGGTCGACATCGACCTCGACCGCCTGATCGCCCTCGACGAGGAGGTCCGCAAGGTCCGCCACGAGGCGGAGGAGGTCCGGGCCGCCCAGAAACGCCGCGGCAAGGAGATCGCCCGCCTGGAGGGGGAGGAGAAACAGGCGGCGATCGCCGAAGCTTCCGAACTGGCGGAACGCTACCGGGCGCTCAGCGAAGAGGTGGAGCGCCTGGAGGAGGAGTTCCGGGAGACGTGGATCACCCTCCCCAACCTGGTGGACGCCACCGCCGCCGACGGGTTCACCGAAGAGGACAACGTCGAGGTGAAGCGGGTGGGTGACCCACCGACGTTCGACTTCCCGTTCGCCGACCATGCCACCCTCGGCGAACGGTTGGACGTCATCGACACGGCCCGGGCCGCCAAGGTGTCCGGCGCCCGTTTCGGGTACATCAAAGGGCAGGGGGCGATGTTGGAGTTCGGGCTGGTGCGATGGGCGATGGAACGTCTCGTCGCCGAAGGCTTCACCCCGATGGTGCCGCCGGTGCTGGTCCGCGAGATGGCCCTGTTCGGCACCGGCTTCTTCCCCGGCGACCGGGAACAGGTGTACGCCATCCCCCGGGACGACCTGTACCTGGTGGGGACGTCGGAGGTGTCCCTGGCCGCCTACCACGCCGACGAGATCCTCGACCCGGAGGCGTTGCCGATCCGCTACGCCGGGTTCTCGACGTGTTTCCGGCGGGAGGCCGGCACCTACGGAAAGGACACGACCGGCATCTTCCGGGTCCACCAGTTCGACAAGGTGGAGATGTTCGTGTTCTGCGAACCGGAGTCGTCCCGGGACGAACACGAGCGGTTGCTGGCGATCGAAGAGTCCCTGGTGCAGGCCCTCGAGCTTCCCTACCGGGTCGTCAACGTCGCCGCCGGCGACCTGGGCGCTTCGGCGGCGAAGAAGTACGACATCGAAGCCTGGTTCCCCTCCCAGGGACGGTACCGGGAGATCACGTCGTGTTCGAACACCACCGACTTCCAGGCTCGCCGCCTGAAGGTCCGTACCCGAGGGGAAAAGGGCACCCACCTCGTCCACACCCTCAACGGGACGGCGGTGGCGGTGGGGAGGGTGCTGATCGCCCTGTTGGAGAACCATCAGCGGGCCGACGGCACGGTGGCGGTGCCCGAGGCGCTCCGACCGTACGTCGGGTTTGACGCGTTCAGTCCGTGACCCGCCCGCCCGACCGGATCTTCGCGCGGATCGCCCGCCGGTACGACCTCCTGAACCGGATCCTCTCCCTCGGCCGGGAACAGTCGTGGCGGCGCCGAGGCACCACCCATCTTCCGCCGGGCCGGGTGCTGGATCTGGGCAGCGGCACCGGAGCTGCGCTGCCGGTGCTGGAAGGACGTGAGGTGGTGGCCCTCGACCCGGTACCGGAGATGCTGGCCCTCAGCCCGATCCGGCTGCGGGTCGTCGGCGTCGGCGAGCGTCTCCCTTTCGCCGACGGGACGTTCGACGGGGTGTTCAGCGCCTACGTGTTCCGCAACTTGACGTCGGTGGAGCAGACCCTCGCCGAGGTCGCCAGGGTGCTGCGTCCCGGAGGGGTGGCCGTCGTCGTGGACCTGGCCCGCCCGCGGGGTCGGGTGGCGGCGACGCTGCACCGGCTGGGCACCGCGGTGGTGTTGCCGCTGGCCGGCCTAGCGGCGGGCGCCCCCCGGGAGTACTGGTATCTGCACCGGTCCCTCGATTCGTTGCCTCCTCCCGAGGAGATGTTCGCGTCCGGGCCGTTGCGTCTGGAGGCCCTGTGGCGGATGGGGCCCCTCGGATTCGTCTACGGCGCGGTGCTCCGAAGATGAGACGGCTGGTGGCCTGGGTGGCGGTGTTGGCGGCGGCGGCCGGTGCCTGCGGCGGCGGCACCTCCCGGCTCGCCGACGATCTGCTGGCGGTCACCAGGGTCGCCGAAGTCGACGTGGCGGAGGTGCGATTCGTCGGCAAGGACATTGCCGGGACCGTCGCCGAGGTGGGGAACACCGGGGAGCCCCGGGTTCTGGTGTACGAGTTCGCGGTCGCCGACGCCCGCATCTTCGACACCTACCCGGAGGTGGCGCCGCCGCCGGAGACGATCCGGTTCGGTCGTGACGCGATTTCGTTCCGGGCCGTCGAGCAGGTCGCCGAGGAGGCGGAGAAGCTGGTGGTCCTGCTGCGGCCGTTCGTGGTGCCGACCCGCGGCGGCGTCTTGTTCGAAGGCCTCGTCGTGGCGGTGGCGGCGGACGGAAGCATCGTCGGGTCCGACTGGGTGGGGGAGGACGCCGCCCGGCTGGAGGCGGTCGCCGGGGACGACCCGGCGGTGTCCCTGGCCGAGCTGGTGGGGGCGCTGTCACGCCAGGTTCGGGGGGCGACCCTCAGCCCCCGGGACCGGGAGCTGCTCGACGCCGTCGGTGCCGCCTGAGTCGGGAACGCCGTTCGGGCGCGTGCACCCCGCCGTCGAATGGGACACTCCCCGCCGGCGCCGAGTCGTAGGCTCAGGCCAGGCACTCCTACGGCACCCGGAGCGTTCCGCTGAGGGCTGCTTCCTTCCGGACCTGACCCGGTTCACGGTGCTCCGCCGCGCAGGACCCGACCGTCGACGCCCCGTACCCGACGCACGAGTCGGAGAGCTCCCACCCTCGGGCGGGGGTTTCGGCCCCGCATGGAGAGGGTTTCGGGTTCAGGGCACCCCTAGCGCCCCGCTTAGCACGCGCATGGCGAGGCTAGCGGGTTCCGGAGATTGGCTCGGTGTCGGATCCCGATAGGCTTGCCGGCCAGGTCGTCGGGAGGTGTCCATGAAGGTGGGAATCGGAGTGGGGGCGACACCGCCGGTTCGCCAGATCCACGGGATGCTGCGGTTCGCTCGAATGTTCCGCTTCGACTCGGTGTGGATCCCCGACCATCTGGTCGGATGGTTCGCCCCGTCGATCTGGGATGGACGTTTCAGCTGGATGGCACGTGGCTCCGGGTCGCCGGACGCCTACTTCGACATTCAGGTGCTCGCCGGCCATCTCGCCTCCCGGCTGGGTCGCCTCCAGCTCGGCGTCGGGGTCACCGAGCCGATCCGCCGACATCCGGTGGTGATCGCCCAGGCGTTCCTCACCCTCGCCCATCTCACCCGTCGCCCTCCGATCCTCGGGGTGGGCCCCGGTGAGCGGGAGAACACCGAACCGTTCGGTTTCGACTTCTCCCGACCGGTGGCCCGCCTCGAAGAGGCGTTGGAGGTGTTGCGGCTGTGCCTCGACGGCGAAGGCCCTCTCCGCTACGAGGGGGAGTTCTTCCGTCTCGACGGCGGCCACCTCGACCTGACGGCACCTGCGGGCAGGCAGCCGGAGATCTGGGTGGCTGCCCACGGCCCCCGGATGTTGGAGCTGACGGGACGTTTCGGCGATGGCTGGTTCCCGACCATCCCGATGGGTCCGGACACGTATCGGGGTCGGCTCGACCGGATCAGGGACGCTGCCGTCGCGGCAGGGCGGGACCCGGACCGGATCGTGCCGGGCCTGCAGGCGTTCGTGGTGTTGGCACCCGACGACGAGGCCGCCCATCGACTCCTCGACTCCCGGGCGATCCGGTATCTGGCTCTCCTCGCGCCCGACTGGGCGTGGAAGGCGGCGGGGGCGACTCACCCGTTCGGGGACGGCTTCCGGGGGATGGTGGATTTCGTCCCTACCGCCTACACCCATCGGGAGTTGGAGGAGGCGATCGCGGCGGTCCCGGTGGGTCTCGTCGAAGAGCAGATGTATTGGGGGAGTCCCCGCCGGGTGGCTGGCGCCCTCGAAGCCCTCGGTGACGTGGGCTTGCGCCATGTCGTGATCGCTCCGGCTTCCGGGCTGGTGTCCCGGCGGGCGGCGCTGTTCGCGGTGCGTTCGCTGCCGTCCCTGGCCCGCCGGCTTCGCGCTAGCGGCGACGGCTGAAGAACTCTTCCAGCAGCGCTGCGCAGTCGCGTTCGAGGACCCCGGCGACCAGGTCGCAGCGATGGTTGAGACGTTCGTCTTGGGGGATGTTGTAGAGGCTCCAGCAGGCACCCGCCTTCGGGTCGGCGGCTCCGTAGACGATCCGTTCCAGCCGCGCCCAGACGGCGGCTCCGGCACACATCGGGCACGGTTCGAGGGTGACGACGAGGGTGTGTCCGACGAGACGCCACGTCCCCGCCTGTTCGGCTCCTCGACGGAGCACCAGCATTTCGGCATGGGCGGTGGGGTCTCGGCGTTGTTCTCTACGGTTCCGGTCGGCGGCGACCACCTGGCCGTCGGGTCCGACGAGGACCGCCCCGATGGGGACGTCTCCATGGTCGGGGGCCTGGCGGGCTTGGCCGAGAGCCATCTCCATCCACTGTTCGTGCATCGACGCCTTAGCCTACGGGGCGGAGGAGCGACGGTAGACTTGGAGCACGCCCGGGCACGCCGTCCGGGCGTTTGGAGGGATCGCATAGTCTGGCCTAGTGCGCGGCACTGGAAATGCCGTTGGGGGTTCACGCCCCCTCGCGGGTTCAAATCCCGCTCCCTCCGCTCGGTACACTGCCCACCCCGTCCCCACTTCGGTGGCGGGCGGCTCGGAGGGGTCGCATAGTCTGGCCTAGTGCGCGGCACTCGAAATGCCGTAGGGGGTTGACGCCTCCTCGTGGGTTCGAATCCCACCCCCTCCGCCAACCGGGGCCTGTCGACCGGCAGGACTCGGTCCTGCGCTGTGTCGTCGGGTCGTGTCCACGGGTTCTGGATCTCGGAGGGATGACCGAGCGGACGAAGGTGACGGTCTTGAAAACCGTTGGGCCCTGTGTGGGGTCCCGTGGGTTCGAATCCCACTCCCTCCGCGGAAGGTGACCGGGTCTGCACCTGGTAGCTTTCCGCCGTCGTCCTGGTGGACGTCGTGGAGAGGTGGCCGAGTGGTCGAAGGCGCTCGCCTGCTAAGCGAGTAGGGGGTGAACAGCCTCCTCGAGGGTTCAAATCCCTCCCTCTCCGCCAGAACGCGAAACCGAAGGACCAAAGACCCGGGGCGCCGGCCCAGGTGGGCTGATATGGTGTCGGCGTCTCACCGGAAACGACGGCCTTCGTGGCCTGACACGGGAGGTGGGGCGAGCGTTCGATATCGGACGTGCCCTGCAGGGTGGTCTGTTCGCCGTCGGCGAGCAGACGAGGAGAGCCCCGGGAGGTTCAGCTGGCCTCGCGGGGCTTCTCCTCGTCTCCGCAGGTTTCGGAGGTCTGCTGCCGGGACTACTCTGAGGGTGTTCCCGGTTGCTGTGAATCGGGAGCGTGCGCCCGTAGCTCAACTGGATAGAGCGTCTGACTACGGATCAGAAGGTTGGGGGTTCGAGTCCCTCCGGGCGTGC
>WFOA01000088.1 GCA_015488325.1 Acidimicrobiia bacterium
CAACGCGACCATCCAACCTGGAGCCCTCGGCCCCGCCAGGTCCACCCCCCTCGTCTGGGCGATCTTGATCAACACACCCACCGTCAGGAACGCCACAGCCGAGCTGCGCCACCCTTCCGAAACCCCCGGTACCAGCGCCACCACCGCCATCAGCAGCGTCAACCCCACCTCCATCGCCGTCCGCACCACAGTCACCTCCAACCTGACCATACGCTCCGGACCCCGAAACCCGACACACATCCTCCCACGATCCTGCCATACCGACACCCCTGACAATGGCTGAACAGGCGGTGTGCGAGTCCGTTGCCGTTCGGCTCGGTACACGCGGTTCGAGCCGTCGAGATGGTCATCCGGCCCGGGACCCCCGGCCGACGGGATGCTGGCACGGCGAGAGGATCTGGTCCGTACTGGTGGGAGATCCCGCGCCGGCCGATCGGGACACCGAGTTCGCCGTCAACCGGCGGTGAGCTCCCACACCCGCGCCTGCCACAGGTAGCGGCTTCCGCGCTGGCTCAGCTCGACGACGCCCCGGCGGACCAGCTCGGGAAGGGCCCGACCCGCCATGAGCTGACCGGGAAGGGGGATGGCCCGGGAGATCAGCTCCCGGACCGAACCGTAGAGGGTGCGGGCCGTCTCGAGGATCGTCCCCTGATCTTGGAGCGACCCGGTGGGCAGCAACAGCCTGCCACCGTCCCGCAGCCGCTCCCTCGCCTCCCGCAGCATCCGCACCGGCAGTTCGGCACCGGTGGGTCCGCCGCCACGACCGTCGGGGAACCAGCCGCTCTCGGCTGCCAGGTCGTCGGGGATACCGGAGACGTCGCCGATGATCAGGTCGGCTTCGACATCCCGGGGGATCGGATCGAAAAGGTCACCCCGGTAGAACGAGATGCGGTCGGCGACGCCGTGCTCCTCGGCGTTGGCCGTCCCCACCTCCACCACGTCGGGACTCACATCCACCGCGTGGACATGCGACGCCCCCAGCTTGGCGGCGATGATCGCCAAGATGCCGCAGCCGCAGCCGACATCGACGACGGTGTCGCCTTCTTCCACCTCCAGCACCTGGGCGATCAGCCCGGTGACCGTCGACGGCCGGAACACCGTGTCGGTGAGCCGGAGCCTGAGCGGCCCCAGCCGGCCTTTCCAGTCGAACCAGGTCGCCGTCATCGTCGACTCGACTTCCCCGCCGGGAGCCGACCGCCACCGTCGCCACGTTCGAGGTGCGGCCGTCGCCGCGGCCGAACGGGAAGTATCGACGAACCGGCGGGGAACGTCGTCTCCAGCCGATTGGTGGTCCTCAGCATGCCGGGCTCCTCTCCGCTCCCATTTTGACGACCCGAACCCGACATGTCGACCGGCTTCGACTTGCCTCCCCTCCCCGGCGCCGTAGGATGCCCGGTGCTGGGCTGGTGAGGCGTCGACACAGACATGAAACGCATACTCATCGCCCTCTCCCTCGTCGCCGCCGCCTGCGGCACCGCTCCCCCTCAGGCCGTCCCCCTGCCGCCGCCGCCGGTGGTGGAACCCGCCGAGCTTCCCGTCACGCAGATCTTGGCGTCCGCAGTCCCCGACCCGGACGCCGACGGCCCGGTCGTCACCTCCGCCGGGGAGGTTCGGCCCACCACAACGACGTCCACTTCGACCACCACCACCACCACACCGGCGACCACCACCCGCCCGACCACGACCACCACCGTCGCCGCTTCGACGCCGGGAACGACGACGACCACCACCAGCGCCCCTCCCCCGGCCGAAGCCACCGCCGACGCCGGGGCCGAAACGCAGTTCCTCTCCCTCGTCAACGGTCTCCGCAGCTCGCGGGGGGTGGCTCCCCTCGCCATGGACGGATCGTTGCGGTCCTACGCCCGGTCCTGGTCGACCCGGATGGCCACCACCGGCACCTTCGCCCACTCCAACATCTCGTCGCTGTTGGGTACCTGGTCGGCGGTGGCCGAGAACATCGCCACCGGCGTCGGTGTCGCCGCCCTGTTCGACGCCCTGGTGGCCAGCCCCGGTCATCTGGAGAACATGGTGAACCCCGACTACACGAGTACCGGCGTGGGGATCGTCGTCGACGGCGACGGGGTGGTGTGGATCACCCAGGTGTTCGCCGGCTGACCTCAGTCACCCCAATACCGCTGCTCGGCCCACGGGTCTCCCCGCATGTGGTAGCCGTTGCGTTCCCAAAACCCCGGTTCGTCGTGGTCGAGGAAGGTGAGGCCCCGCACCCATTTCACCGACTTCCAGAAGTACAGGTGGGGTACGACGAGTCGCAGCGGCCAGCCGTGATCCGGGTCGAGGTCCTCTCCTCCGAACCGGTAGGCGAAGAGGTTGTCGTCCCGGAGGAAGTCGTCCAACGCCAGGTTGGCGGTGAACCCGTGTTCGGCCCGGACGAGGACGTGGGTGGCGTCGGGGAGGAGCGTCACCCGGGACATGAGTTCGGGGACCGACACCCCCTCCCAGACGGTGTCCAGTTTCGTCCATTTGGTGACGCAGTGGATGTCGGCGACGACCTGCACCGTCGGCATCGCCAGGATGTCGTCGTAGCTCCATCTCAGTCGGTCGGCGACCAACCCGTCGACGGTGAAGTCCCAGGTGGTGATGTCGACGGTGGGCGTCACCCCGGCGTGGAGCACGGGGAAACGGTCGGTCACGTACTGGCCGGGAGGTACCCTCGCCGGGTCGATCCCCCGGGCGGCCAGTTCGTTGCGTCGTCGGGAGAACACACCCATGATCTCGACCTCTTCGGAGGCGAGTAGCCTACCGGGTCGTGGAGCGGACACGGGCCGAGCCGTCGAAGGATGCTCCGCCGCCCGCCGAACCTCTGGATCGGTGGCGGGGGCGTCTCAGCCTCATGTTCATCGCCTTGGTGGGCATCGGGCTGCTCGTCGGCACGCTGGCGTCGGGACCGAAGGGGACCTCTCCGTCCACCCGGGCGCCGGAGCCGGCCCCCGACTTCAGCGTCCCCCTCTTCGACGGTTCCACGTTCACCCTGTCGGACCATCTCGCCAACGACGGGCGACCCGTCGTCTTGAACCTGTTCGCGTCGTGGTGTCTGCCCTGTCGTGAAGAGATCCCCGAGCTGAGCCGATTCGCCACCGACCACCCGGACGTCCTGGTGTTGGGGGTGGCCGTCCAGGACCGCTGGGACGACGCCCTCGCCCTCGTGGAGGAACTCCAGCCCACCTACCCGACCGGTTTCGACACCGACGACCAGGTGCTCCTCGCCTACCCCATCATGGGGGTACCGACCACCTTCGTCATCGCCCCCGACGGGACCGTCGCCGAACGCTACAGCGGCAAGCTCACCTACGAGGACCTCCTGGAGTTGGTGGGCGAGGACGCCTGACGGCTCCGGGCCGGCCGTCCCCTTCGAGACGTCGGAGGATCAGCGCCACCGCGGCGCCCACCCCGTCTTCGGCGGCGATACGACAGCCCAGCGTCGCCGCCCGCTCCCGCAGCGGCGGCGACAGCGCCTCACGGAGTGCCGCCTCCAACCGGTCGGCGTCGAGGCGTCGGACACGGATCGGCGGCGGCGCCGCCCCCAGCCGGTGGACCCGTTCGGCCCAGAAGGGCTGGTCGGCGAAGTGCGGCACCACCACCTGGGGGACCCCGGCCCGCAAGGCCGCCGCCGTCGTCCCCGCACCCCCGTGGTGGACCACCGCCGCCACCCGGGGAAACAGGCGAGCGTGGTCGACGTCGTCCACCACGAGGACGCCTTCCGGGTTCCCCCGAACCCGGAGGCCGCTCCCCGCCACGATCGCCCGGCGTCCGAGGCGCCCCACGGCATCCACCACCTGGGCGGCGACCCATTCCGGATCGTCGTGGACCATGCTCCCGAACCCGACGTACACCGGCGGCGGGTCGGCGGCCAGGAACGATTCGAAGTCGGCGGGGAGCGGCTCGTCGACGTCGAGGAACCAGAACCCCGTGAGGTGATGCCAGGGGGGCCAGTCCGGGGGGCGTGGGAACACGGTGGAGCTGATCCCGTAGAGAAACGGATACCGGTCGTCGCCGGCGATCCGCCGGAAGGGGCCACGTCGAGGGAAAGGGGCGACGTCGAGAACTTCGACGAGGGCACGGTTCACCGCCGACCGTACGGTCGCCCAGTAGAGCTGTTCGCCGAGCACGTGGGTCGCCAGGTTGAAGACTCCCCCCAGACGTCCCCACGTGCCGGGCACGGTGATGCTCGGATAGCGGCGCGACCGGGTGATCGGTTGCAGCGGAAGGGCGACTCGGGGGATCCCGCGGCGGTCGGCGACCGGGTGCGCCATGATGGTGAGGGTGCCGAACCCGACGAGGTCGGTGTCTGCGGTGGCGTCCCACACCCGAGTGAACAGGTCGAGGTAGAGGCGGTCGACCAGCCGGCGGTAGTGGCGGAGGAACGCCACCAGGTTGCGTCCCGTCCGCACCCAGTCGGCACCGCCCCCCGCCAACAGCTTCCGGGGGTCCACGCCGGTGAGGGAGACGTGTTCCAGGCCGTGGGCGACCACCAACGGCCGGTAGGCGTCGAGGGCGACGACCCGAACGCGCAGTCCGGCCCGGCGCAAACCCCGTCCGACGGCGACGAGGGGCTGCACGTCACCCCGAGAGCCTGCGGCGACGAGGGTGACGTGGCCGTTCACCGCCGCGGGCTCACTCCAATTCGACGAGCGGGTCGCCTTCGGAGACGAGCTGGCCTTCTTCGACGTGGACCGCCTTCACCGCGCCGGCGACGGGCGCGGTGGCGGGGATCTCCATCTTCATCGACTCCAACACCACCAGCTCGTCGCCGGGCGAGACCCGCTCACCGACCGCCACCCGCACCCTCCACACCGTCGCCGGCATCTCACAACGCACGATCATGAAAGGGGAGGCTACCGGGAGGTGAGCCACACGAAGCCGACCAGCAGCGCCGCCAGCACGACGACGAAGGCCAGGCCGGCCAGGAAGCTGCGGAGGTCACCGCGCCGTTCCATCCGGGCGTGTTCCCGGGCGGCGTCGACGGCGTCCCGTTCGAACTCCGACATCGCGTCTCGTTCCTTTCGGGAGGCTCAGCCTACGTCCTGGAGGAACGCTTCGACGGCCGCCTGGGCGAACTCGTAGTTGGGACCTTCCACCAGTTCGGCGAAGATGATGAGCCGCTGACGGGCCGAATACTTGGGCGCACAGGTCGTCAAGGTGAGCCAGGCGCCTCGACGGTTCTCGGTGACCCACACGTCGGTGGGGTCGACGATGATCGTCTCACGGACTTCGTACCGGTGGAGGCCGATGGCCGTCTCCACTTCGATGATGTCTCCCGGTTCCAGCAGGTCGAGGTCGAAAAACGGCGCCCCGTAGGTGGTCCGGTGACCGGAGATCACCGCGTTTCCGGGTTGGCCGGGGAGGGGGGTCCAGGGCATGTGTCCCGGCCCCTTCTTCAACGTCTCGGGGTCGACGCCTTCGAAGATCGCCACGTCGAGGCCGATCTTGGGGATCCGTATCACGCCGAAGGGCTCCCCTTCGGGGACCGGGTCTTCCGGGTACAGCTCAACCGGCTCCGGTGTCGGGTTGGTGACGGTGGTGGTCCCAGCGGGAACCGACGTGGCCACGGTCACCAGCTTCGGTTGGACCGGCTCGGCACGTCGCTGCTCGAAGGTGTCGGCGAGCACCGCCCGCGCCTCGGTCTGGGCTCGGGCGGTCGAGATCCCGGTCCCGTAGAGCTGCCAGCCGGCGAAGGCGAGGAGGAAGATCCCCGACCACACCATCGACCAGCCGGCGATCCTGATCTTGCGACGCATCGACGTCAGGCTATCGCCGACGGGGAGGTCCGCAACGTCACCGGTGGGTCCACCGCGGCGGCCGTTTCTCCAGGAACGCTCGGATCCCCTCCCGGGAGTCCTCGGTCATGGAGACGGCGGTGAGCCCCCCTTGGAGCCGGTCGAGGGCGACGTCGAAGGGGAGGTCGGCGGTGTCGTAGAAGAGGTCCCGTCCCATCTGGAGCACCGCCGCCGACTTGGCGGCGAGGGATTCGACGACCTCGTCCACCACGGTGTCGAGTTCGTCGCGGGAGACGACCCTCGACACGGCTCCGAGCCGGTGTGCCTCCTCGGCGGTGATGATCCGACCGGTCATCATCAACTCGAGCGCGGCCTTGCGGGGCATCACCCGGGCGAGGATCGCCGAGATCATCGCCGGCCACAGACCCACCGAGATCTCCGGTGTACCCATCTTGGCGTCTTCGACCGCCACCACCACGTCGCAGGACACCGCCAGCCCGAACCCGCCCGCCAGGGCATGTCCGTTCACTCGCGCCACCGTCGGTTTTCCGCCACGAAACATCAGCCGGAACAGGTCGGCGAGGGCTCCCCGGTGGCGGTGGAGGCCGACGGGGTCGTCCACGAAGCCGCTCGCCAGGTCGCCGCCGGCGGAGAACGCCTTGTCGCCCGCTCCGGTGAGGACGATCACCGCCACCTCGGGGTCTTCGGTGGCGTCCCGCACCCGATCTGCCAGCGCCGCCATCGTCTCCACCGACAGGGGGTTGCGACGTTCGGGTTCATCGATGGTGATGGTGGCTCGACGACCGTCCACCTCGTAGCGAACCATGGTGGGAACCTGCCTCTCTCCGGAGCTGTGATACCTTGGCTGCATGTTATGGCTGGCGCTCGTCCTGTTCGTGGCGCTGACCATCTCGGTGCTCAGAGGCGGACGCCTGTCGAACCTGGCCGACATCCGCCTCCGTCTGTGGTGGCTGCTGATCGTCGCCTTCGGCCTGCAGATCGTCGCCGACCGCCTGCCGGACCGTCCCGGGACCGGAGACGCCGCCGTCTGGCTGATCCTCGTCTCCTACGTGCTGCTGGTCGTCATGGTGTTCGCCAACCGGGAGAGCCCCGGCATGTGGCTGGCGGGTCTCGGCGTGCTGATGAACTTCACGGTGATCGCCCTCAACGGCGGGATGCCCGTGCTGGTCGAGGCCGCCAAGGTGGCGTCGGGGTTCACGATCGAACCGGAGATCACCGGCAGCGCCAAACATCTCGCCGTCGGACCCGGCGTCCATCTCCCCTTCCTGGCGGACGTCATCCCGATCCGTTTCGCCGGACAGGGCCAGGTGATCTCCCTCGGGGACGTGTTCTTGGCGGTGGGGCTGGCCAGCTTCCTGGAAGCCGAGCTGCGACGGCCGATCCGGTGGTTCAAGCGGGGAGCCAGGGCCCAGGCGGGTTCGGCGATGCGCGATCGGGGCTGATCAGGGGACCCGGCTGGGATGCCCGAACACGCCTCGGGATTCGAGGACCCGGCGGAGCGAAGCCACCACCATCGGGTCGAAGTCGTAGACGGATCCTTGATGGAGCCGCTCCATCGCTTCGAGGGGGGTGAGCTCGTCTTCCCGGATCGCCCGGTCGTAGGCGCTCGCCACCCGGATGATCCGTGACGGCAACGGCACGTCGGGGTCCCGTTCTTCGCCGGGTTTGCGGTACGAGTCGTATTGGCGGCGGACGTAGGTCGCCACCTTCGACAGGTAGGGGGTCTCCCCGATGATCTCCGAACCCCACTGTGCGAGCTGTTCGTCGGTGTAGCCCATCCGGATGATCGACGGTTCGTTGAGGGTGATCCGTCCGATGTCGTGCATCTGGGCGGCGTATTCGAGCTCGTCCACCACCGCCGGTCGGAGGCCGAGTTCTTTGGCGATGGCCACCGCCAGCTCGGCGGTGCGGTCGGCGTGGCCGGGCTGGGAGAACCCGGCGATCTCGGGGATCTGGGAGAGTGCCCGGATCGTCTGCCCGTAGGTCGCTTTCGTCTCGAGAAACCGACGGAACGCCCCGTGGGCGAAGGCGTAGGGGAGGACCGCCACCGCCAGCGCCCACCATCCGATGGCGGGGAAGGCGAGACCGAACAGCGCCCCCGACCCGACGAGGGCGGCGAAGGCGTCGAAGTCTTTGAAGGCGGACAGCATCCGGTAGCGGGAGGAGGTGCGGCGGGGACCGAGGTAGAGGAGCGTGGAGAGGACGACGTCGACGAGGAACCATCCGATGGCGGCGACGGCGAGGATGCTGACGAGCTGCCAGCCGGAGGGGATGACCGCCCGCACGTAGGGTTCGGCCGTCTCGAACAGCCAGGCGAAGGCGGCGAACCCGACGAAGGAGCGGAGGGACAGGACGAGGACGTGACGTTGGTCGTCGCCCCGGGCGGTGCGGAGCACCCACAGCAGCGCCAGACCGCCTGCGTACACGGCGAGGAGCGCCCGGACGTCGAGGGCGGTGTCGTCGGTTCGGAAGACGAACGGCAGGGCGGAGGCCACGCCGAAGGAGGCGCTCATCCGCTGTCCCGACCGGGTGGGCACGGCGACGAGGCCGCCGAGGGCGAGGGCGAGGGCCGCCACCGCCAGGACCGGCAGGTCGGCTTCTCTGCGGGAGGTCGTGTACAGGGCCCAGGCGGCCCACCCTGCCGAGACGGGGAAGGCGGCGGACAGCAGCCACACCCAGGCCGCCGCGTCGGCACGCTGCCATCTCATTCGGACGCTCCCTGCTCGGCCAGGGGGCGTTTCTCTTCGGCCTCTTCGACGGCGATCTGGGCGGGACCGTAACGCTGTCCGATACGGTCCAGCGCACGTTCGAGGGCGGCGATGACGTCGTCGTCGAAGAGGGGACTGGGGTCGGCCCGCATCTCGGCGAAGGCGGCTTCTTGACCCATCGACATCCGGTACCGCCGGCTGGAGGTCATGGCGTCGAAGGCGTCGGCGACGCCCAGCACCTTCATCTCGAGGGTGGGTTGGCGTACGTGGCGGTGCCCTTTCTGCCCGTAGTCTTCGCGGGGTCCGTGGGGGTGGAACCCGGAGGCGAGTTCGACCATGGGTCGGAGGAAGTCGACTTCGGCCAGGGCGTCTTCGACCCGGTGGGCCTGGATCCGGAGTCGGCGGAATTCGTCGCTGTCGAGCCGGCCCCGTTTGCCGATGACTTCGGCGGGAACGGCGAGCTTGCCGAGGTCGTGGATGAGGGCGGCCCAGCGGATCCGTTCCAGTTGGGTGCCGGTGAATCCGAGCTCTTCGCCGATGAGCTGACAGAAGTAGGCGACCCGTTCGGTGTGGCCTCGGGTGTAGAGGTCCCGGGCTTCGAGGGTCTTGACGAATCCCCGGAGGGAGGATTCGTGGGCTTCCCGGAGCTGGGAGTAGGAGCTGAGGGCCAGATGGCCGATGACGTAGACGAGGAGGATGAGGGGGAGGACCTGTTCTTCGACGATGAGGAGCTGTCCGAGGAGGCCTCCGAGGAAGCCCATGAGGACGTGGGCGGAGGCGAGGCGACCCATGCTGGACCAGGGGAGGATGCTGCGAGTGCCGTAGACGATCCGGACGGCGAGCCGGACAAACGCGAAGTTGAGCAGCGAATAAGCAAGAGCAGCGACCGCACCGACGATGGCTACACCAAGTACAAGGCCGAACGGCACCGGACTGGACGAAGGCGGCAACCCCCGGAGCAGGAGGTGAACAACCAGTCCAACTGCGCCGCCGGTGACGGTGAGCTGCCCGAAGTTGGCCGCCGGCTGGAACACCCGCCGTTCGCTTATGTCACCTGGTCCGAACAAGCCCACCGCCCCCATGAGGGCCATCGCCAGCATCGGGTTGCCGTCGGGGAGGAGGGCGAAGTACACCCCGGCGGTGAGGGCCACCATGTTCCCGGGGCTCTGCAGCAGGCGGTCGTTCACCTCCACCGACCGCCACTCGAGAACCATGAAAGCCACGGCGAAGAGCAGCCAGATGAGCACCGCCCGGGGCGGCCCCAGCGGCCCCACGATCCAGGCCACCACCAGCGTGACCACACCGGCAGAGGCGTAGACGGATCCGACGAGGAACTTCTTGCGGTTGCGCCTGTTCACGTTGAGGGCCTTGAGAGTCGGAGGAAGGAGTGCCCGGCGGCCGCGTCAGCCGATTTTGAAGTTCGCCGAACCCGCGACGATGAGCGCCGCGAGGCTACCGGCGGTCGCCAGGATACGGACCAGCTTGGCCTTCACCTGCGAATCACCTCGATACCTGGAGTCACCGGCGCCCTGCACCGGTACCCGGATCCGCTCCGCTGGGTGGTGATCGTACGGACCAGTGGCCGAGGCCGTCCGCCGGGCTCTCCCCGCCTTCCCGGAGTCGCCTCCGGGAAACCTCACTTGTCAACCGTGAGACCCCTGCAGGAGCTCCGCCTGCTCCCCACCGGGGACGGCCCAGCCACCGCCTCCCGGCGCCCGCCGGCTCCCTGCAGTTGCCGACGCAGCAGCAATCTACCCTTCGCGACCCGCCCGCACAACCGAGAACCGCCACCCTCGGTGACGTGGCGCTACTCTGAGTGGCCAATGGACGCCGGATCCTTCGAGAAGACGATCGAACGCCTCCCCGGGGTCGAAGCCGCCCGAGTGGTCATGAACGGCGGCCAGCCGGTGGAGATCCACGTGCTCGCACGACCCGGGAAAGCCCCCAAACAGGTCGTCCGTGACGTCCAGTCCCTCGCCCTCGCCGCCCACGGAGTCACCGTCGACCGGCGCATCGTGTCGGTCGTGCAGATCGAAGGGGCGGACATGGTGACCGGGGACCGCCCCATCATCGAAGACGTGGCCGAGACGATCGACGGCGCCCGGATGGAGATCACCGTCACCCTGTCGTGGCACGACCAGAAACTCGTCGGCAAAGCCGCCGGGGCGGCCGCCGCCACCACTCGCCTGCGCCTGGTCGCCGAAGCCACCGTCAACGCCCTCTCCCAGGCCCTCCACGACCAGACCGCCTTCGCCGTCTCGGCGGTCGACACCCCCGTCGTCGGATCCGAAGAGGTGGCGATCGCTCAGGTGGTGATCGTCTCCGAAGGGCTCGAACGCCTCATGGTCGGCTCGGCCCTCGTCACCGGCGACCCGTCACGGGCTATGGTCCGGGCCGTCCTCGACGCCCTCAACCGTCAGGTTCCGGCCCTCCGCCGTTGACGGCGTACAGTGCCCCCATGAACGAAGTCCACGGATACGGCGACGTCGTCGTCACCGCCCACGTCCTCGCCACCCAAGCAGGTCTCGAGATCATGGCCCGAGGGGGTAACGCCGTCGACGCCGCCATCGCCGCCAACGCCGTCATGGGGGTCGTCGGTCCCGAGACCTGCGGGATCGGCGGAGACCTCTTCGCCCTCGTCTGGAAGCCCGGAGACACCCGCCCCGCGACCCTCAACGCCTCGGGCCGCGCCGGGACGGGGGTCGACCCCGAAGCGCTCCGCCAGGAAGGCCACACCGAGATCCCCCCGTACGATCGCCAGTCGGTCACCGTGCCCGGGGCCGTCTACGGATGGAGAGCCCTGGTCGACCGGTTCGGTTCGATGGACCTGGCCACCCTCCTCGGCCCGGCCATCCGACTCGCCACCGAAGGTTTCCCCGCCTCGGCGGAGCTCGCCGACGCCCTCGCCGAACGGGCCGACGAACTCGCCCACCAGGAGGCCGCCGCCGGTCTCTACCCGGACGGAGAACCCCCACGACCGGGGCAGATGCTCACCCGCCCGGGGCTCGCCGCAACCCTCACCGACATCGCCGACGGCGGCGTCGACGCCTTCTACCGGGGCCGTGCCGCCGGCGAGATCGTCGAAGCGCTCGACGGTGTCCTCACCTTCGACGACCTGGCCCGGGACCAGGCCGACTGGGTGGAGGCGCTGTCCTTCGAACTGTTCGGGCTGACCGGATGGACGACCCCGCCCAACTCCCAGGGATACCTCACCCTGGCCACCCTCGGTGTGTTCGAACGATACGGCCCACCTCACCCCGAGACCGCCGGATGGGTCCACGTCCTCGCCGAAGCGTACCGATCGGTGGCGTGGCGGCGGGACACGGTCCTCGCCGACCCCGAATCCATGACGGTCGACCCCCGATCCCTCCTCGACCCCGACATGTTCACCCGCCTCGCCGGCGAGATCGACCCCGACCATGCCCTCCTCTGGCCGCCGTCCGAGGACGGCGCAGGCGGGACCACCTACCTCTGCACTCTCGACCGGTCCGGGATGGGGGTGAGCCTCATCCAGTCGAACTACTGGGGGATCGGCACCAACATCGGCGCCGCCGGCTTCTTCCTCCACAACCGTGGCGCCGGATTCAGCCTGCAGCCCGGCCATCCGAACGAGCTGGCCCCCGGAAAGCGCCCCCTCCACACCTTGGCGCCCACCCTGTGGACCCGAGCGGGGAGACTCCATACGATCCTCGGCACCCGAGGAGGCCATTTCCAGCCCCAGATCCTCGCCCAGGTCGCAGCCCGTCTCTTCGCGGCCGACCAGTCCCCCGGCCAGGCCCAGGCGGGGTGCCGGTGGACGATCGACGCCTTCGGCCCCGGAGAGCCTCCCGCCCTCACCGTGGAAGCCACCGCCGGAGAGGACCTCGTCTCGGGCCTCGAAGAACGAGGCTGGCAGGTGACGGTGGGGGCCCCGCGTGAACGGGGCTGGGGGCCGGTCGGCCTGATCACCGTCGACGGTCACGGGCTGCGCACCGCCGCCGCCGACCCGCGGGTCCCCACCGCCTCGGCCGGTGTCCGCTGATGGGCACCCTCCTCGTGGTGCGACACGGTCAGGCGGAAGGAAACACCGTGCACCGCCTCGTCGGCCACTCCGACGTCCCCCTCGACGATCTGGGTCGGCGACAAGCAGACCAGCTCGCCGACCGGCTCGAAACGGTGGGTGTCACCCGGATCGTGTCCAGTGACCTGTCCCGGGCCCTCGACACCGTCCGGCCCCTGGCTGCCCGGGTCGGTGTGGAACCCGAGACCGATCCCCGTCTCCGCGAGATCGACAACGGCGAATGGACCGGACTCCTCCCCTCCGAGGTGGATGCCCGCTGGCCGGATCTGTGGCAGGCCTACACCGCCGGATCGGACGTGGCTCGCCCCGGTGGGGAACGATGGGCCGACGTGCGGGTACGGGTCCGGTCGTTCCTCGCCGACCTGGGGACGCCGGAAGGCACCACCGTGATCGCCACCCACGGTGGCCCCTGTCTCCTGTTCCTCGAATGGACCCTCGGGATCGAGTTCTCCGGCAACCTGTTCGCCGGCGTCGTCCAGGCGCCCGACAACGCCTCGATCACGACGATCCTCGTTCCCGGGCCGCGGCTCGTCGGCTACAACGACGTCGGCCATCTCGGCGAGGCCGTCCCCGACACCACCCCGCCCTACGAACCCGTCACCGGCGGCTGACCTTCACTTCGTCTGGTCGATCACCGCCGCCCACTCGTCGTCGGTGAGGGCCGCCTCCCCGCCCAGGGTGTAGTAGCCGACCCGCTGGAGGCGGTCGCCGTATTTCGCCTTCATCGCCGCACCCAGTTCGTCGATGGGCGCCACCACACCCACCTCGTGGACGACCTCGTCGGGAACGACGTCGGCCATCGCATCCCACTCCCCGCGGCGGCTCATCGCGTTGAGGGTGTCACCGAAATCCCAGCCGTGGGTGTCGAGCACGACCCGGTAGCTGGGGGTGGAGGCGTAGAAGGCGATCTGCTGTTTGACGGGGCGCATCTGGGCGGCGATCTCGGATTCGTCGTGTCCGGTGACGACGAACACCGTCGCCACCCGGACGACGTCGTCGATGCTCCGCCCCGCCCTGGCGGCGCCTTCGGCGATGTTCGGCAACACCACTTCGTCGAGGTATTTCACGGTGTGGAACGGGTGGACGTGGAATCCCTGGCATGCCTCCCCCGCGAGCCGGGCCAGGTAGGGGCCGACCCCGGCGATGTAGACGGGGACGTCGGGATGGTCGATCGGACCCGGGTTGAAGAACGGCGTCATCAAGGTGAACTGGTAGAAGTCTCCTTTGAAACGAAGCGGCGTGCCGTTCTGCCAGGTGTCCCAGATGGCCCGCAGGGCGGCGATGTATTCCCGCAGCCGGGGCCCCGGGTGGGACCATTCGGTGGAGAACCGGCGGGTGATGTGGGCTTTCACCTGGGTGCCGAGACCCAGCAGGAACTTCCCACCCGACACCGCCGCCAGGTCCCAGGCGACCTGGGCGGTGACCATCGGCGAACGGGGAAAGGCGACGGCGATGGCGGTGCCCAGGTCGAGTTGCGGCTCCGCCTGGTTGGCGAGGAAGAGCGGGGCGAAGGGTTCGTGTGAGGTCTCGGCCGAGAAGAACCCGTCGTAGCCGAGCCGGGCAGCCCGGGTGGCAGCGGCCGGGGCCGCGTTCGGGAACGAAGGCGGAAAGTAGTAGTCGACGTACATGGCGGGGAGGGTAGGACGGCCGACATGGGTTCGCGGCCCGGGTACCATGCCGCCGATGAAACGGCTGGGGAAACTCTTCGGTCTCGCCGCCGGGTTGGCGGCCGTCCTGTGGGCGATGCGTGACCGCTTCGTCTCCATCGCCGCGCCCCGGGAACCGGAACCGCCCGCCTTCCGGGTGGTGCCACCGCCTCCCGAACCCGCCGACGGCGACGGCGAGGACCTGACGAAGGTGAGAGGGATCGGACCCGTCTACGCCGACCGGCTGCGCTCGGTCGGCATCACCGACCTGGCCGAGCTGGCCGCGGCCGACCCGGCGAAGGTGGCGGAGGCCGCCGACGTCACCCCCGAACGGGCGGCCGACTGGGTGTCGCAGGCCTCGGCTCTCGCCTGAACCTCATGCTCTACCTGACCGACCCGGATGAGCTCGGGTCGCTGCTGACCGACCATCCTCGGTTCCGGGCCGACCAGCTTCGGGAGTGGCTCTACCGGCATCCGGTGCTGACGACCGACGAGATGACGAACCTCCCTGCGGAGATGCGGACCGGACTGGCCGACCGCCTCTGGCCGTTCACCGTCGAGGTCGACCGGTCGACGGATCGGGGCTTGACGCGGAAATGGCTGTTCCGGGCTCCCGACGGTGTCGCCTACGAGGCCGTGCTGATGGGGTATCCCCGCCGGACCACCCTCTGCGTGTCGTCCCAAGCGGGGTGCGCGCTCGGCTGCACGTTCTGTGCGACCGGGCAGTTCGGGTTCGACCGGCATCTGGAGGCCGGTGAGATCGTCGCCCAGGTCGCCTACGCCAACGCGGTGCTGCGGGCCGGTGGCATGGAGGGTGTACCCGCTCGGGTCACCAACGTCGTGTTCATGGGGATGGGCGAACCCCTCGCCAACTACGACCGGGTGCGGGAGGCGATCCGCAGGCTGGTGGAGGTGATGGGGATGTCGGCGAGGTCGATCACCGTCTCCACCGTCGGTGTGGTGCCGGGGATGCGTCGCCTCGCCACCGAACCGTGGGCGGTGAACCTGGCGGTGAGCCTCCACGCCGCCGACGACGGCCTGCGGTCCCGGCTGGTCCCCCTCAACCGTCGATATCCCCTGGCCGAAGTGGAGGAGGCGGCCGAGGCGTTCTTCCAGGCGAAGCGGCGGCGGATCTCGATCGAATGGACCCTCATCGACGGGGTGAACGACACCGAAGACCAGGCCCTGGGGCTGGCCCGGATCGCCCTGCGCCTCCGAGCCCACGTCAACCTGATCCCTCTGAATCCGACCCCCCTCACCGACGATCGTCCTTCCCCATCCCGTCAGGTCACCCGCTTCGCCGAGTGGCTTCGGGACGAAGGGGTGAATGTGACGGTGCGGGACACCCGGGGCCGAGGGATCGACGCCGCCTGCGGTCAGCTCCGGGTGCGAACGGGACGGTGACGGCCCGGGACGTCCGCCGGCGGCCGTCAGGGGGTTGACGGTGCGTCCCTGCATCGGCATGGTGTCCGACATGTCCTCCGAACCTGCCCGGCACGCCCTGTATGCTGAGTTGGAACGCGTCCTCGGCACCGAACACGCCAGAACCCTCATGGACCACCTTCCCCGCCATCCCTCCGACGAGGCAGCCACCAAAACCGACATCGACCGGCTCGAAACCTCCACCAAAGCCGACATCACCCGGCTCGAAACCTCCACTCGCGCCGAGTTCGCCCGGCTCGAAGCCTCCACCAAAGCCGACATCACCCGGCTCGAAGCCTCCACCAAAGCCGACATCACCCGGCTCGAAGCCTCCACCCGCGCCGAGTTCGCCCGGCTCGAGGAGAAGATGGACCTCCGTTTCTCGGCGACCGACATCCGTCTCGACAGGATCGAAGATCGCTTCGACCGCCTCGAAGACCGCATCGAGAGCATCGGGGAACGAATGGAGCGGATGCAGCGGTTCTACGTCGGGACGACCGTCGGGTCGATGACGGCCCTCACCGCCATCTTCTCCCTCGTCGCCGCCTTCCTCACCTGAACCCGGCCGCCGGGGACCGTCGCCGCCGACACGAGACCGAACCGGGGGTCGGACTGCGGCTGCTCCGGAGCCCGTCCGAACTGCAGACGCCATCGCGGACAAAGAAGGCATGGAATCCCAGACAGCGTCCGCTATCGTCACCGACGCGGAGCGGACGCAGGGGCCCTGGAGTGTCATGCCCACATCTCGTCGCCTCCGTTCCGTTTTCACCGTCTTCGTGCTCGTGGTCCTCGTCGCCGCGGCATCGTCCGACTACGTCGTACAGCGGGGTGACACCCTCGCCCGCATCGCCGCCGAGCACGGCACCACCGTCAAAGCCCTCGCCGAAGCCAACGGCATCACCGACCCCGACCGGATCTACGTCGGCCAGGAGTTGGTCATCCCCGGACAGGGCAACATGGCCGGCGGGGAACCGATCATCCATGTGGTCGCGCCGGGAGAGACCTTGGCCGAGATCAGCCGGAAGTACTCGACCACCGTCACCGCGCTGGTCGAGACCAACCGTCTCGCCAACCCGAACCTGTTGAGGATCGGCCAGCGGCTCACCATCCCCGGAAGGTCCGGCCCGGGACATTCCGAACCGGGACGCACCCACACGGTGAAACGGGGCGAAACCCTCACCTCGATCGCCGCCAAATACGGGATCACCGTCGACGAGTTGATGTCGGTGAACGGCCTCACCGACCCGTCCCTCGTCTTCGAAGGGACCCGGTTGAGGCTCGACGGTCCACCAGCCTTCGTCGCCGAAGGGACGGGAAGCCAGGTGAGCCACACGGTGGCGAAGGGTGAAACCTTGGCGTCGATCGCCCGCCGGTACGGGACGACGGTCCGTCGGCTGGCCGACCTCAACGGGATCTCCAACCCGAACCTCATCTACGTCGGGCAGGTCATCACCGTCCCCGGTGCGGGCTGGGTGTGTCCCGTCCCCGGCGCACGCTATTTCAACGACTGGGGGTTCCCCAGGTCGGGTGGGAGGAGCCACGAGGGGACCGACCTGTTCGCCCCCTGGGGAACGGTCGTGCGGGCGCCCGTGTCCGGGTATGTGGAACAGATCACCGGCACGATCGGCGGGAAACAGTTCCGCCTGAAAGGTGACGACGGGGTCGTCTACATCGGGACCCACATGGCGGTGTTCGGCGCTTCCGGCCGGGTCAGCGCCGGGACCGTCCTCGGTGAAGTGGGTGACACCGGAAACGCCAAAGGTGCCGCACCGCAGATCCATTTCGAGATCCACCCCGGCGGCGGCCCGGCAGTCAACCCCTTCCCGACGCTGCAGAAATACGGGTGCTGAACGGGCGCGGGCGGGTACGCCGCCTGGCCTGCGGAAACGGTGAGGGGACGGGACGGGCTCCCTACGAGACCTCCCGCAGCAGGCGCACCGGGCGGTGGTCCGGTGTGAACAGCCGGGCCGACACCCCGGTCGCCACCACCGACGCGGTGATCGCCACCGACCCGAGGATCAGGAACATGATCGCCGCCTGGATGATCACCGCCTCCAACGGATCCACCCCGGCGAGGATGAGCCCGGTCATCGCCCCCGGCAGGAACACCAGCCCCACCGCCTTCGTCGTCTCCACCTGAGGGGTGAGGGCTGTACGCAGCGCCGACCGGACGTAGGGTCGGGCCGCCAGACGGGAATCCATCCCCAAGGCGAGACGCGCCTCCACCTCCAGACGATGGTCGGCCAGCTCCCCCACCACCCGACGGGCAGCGACGACGGTGGCGTTCATCGAGTTGCCCACCATCATCCCCGCCAGCGGCACCAGCGCTCGGGCCTCGAGGGGGAAGATCCCCAACCCGAAGATGACGCCGAGGGTCACCACCGCCGCCGCCGCCATCGCCGCCAACGCCAGGAAGAACAGGGCGGGGACTTCGGGGGCTCGCCGCCGCATCGTCACCGCCGCGAACACCACCATCACCGCCACCCATCCCCACGACCAGGCCAGAGACGTGTCGGGGTCGAGGATGAACCCGAGGATCAGCCCGATCCCGAGGAGCTGGGCGATCGCCCTCATCGTCGCCCACGCCACCGCCCGTTCCACTCCGAGCTGCTGCCAGAGGGACACCCCGACCGCCACCGCCACCAGCACCAGCGACGCCGCCAAACCACCGAAACCGACTTCGGTCACGGAACCACCACCCTTCCCCGTTCGAGACGGATGACACGGTCGCCCACCCTCTCCGCCTGAGCTTCGTCGTGGGTCACCCACAGCATCGGAGTGCCGGCGTCACACAGGCGCCGGGCCAACTCCTCCAGTTGGAGCACGGCGTCGAGGTCGAGGGCCGACGTCGGCTCGTCCAACAGCAACGCCTCCGGTTCTGTGGTGAGCGCCCGGGCGAGGCAGAGCCGCTGCTGTTCGCCCCCGGAGAGGACATCGGCAGGACGGTCGACCAGATCCGGCGAGAGGCCGACGGTCCGCAACAGGTCGGCAGCGTCGACGTCACGTACCACCACCGTCAGGTTGTCCGCCACCGTGCCGGGAAAGATGGTCGGGCGTTGGAACACCATCCCGACCTTCCGGCGCAGCACGAGCGGGTCGAGCTCGGCGACGTCGACCCCCCGGAACTCGACGGTCCCAGCGGTAGGTACCTCCAGGCGGTTGCACAGACGCAACAGCGTGGACTTGCCCGACCCCGACGGACCCATCACGACGGTGATCCCCCGGTCCGCAACGTCGACCGACACCCGGTCGAGGATCGTCACCCCGTCGACGACGACCGTCACGTCACGGAAACGGAACAGGGGCGCCTCCGCACCCTTGGGCATGTTCACCCTTCCAGGTTGGCAGACCTCAGGCGGCCGACACGATCTCCCGGAGATGGTCGAGACGCACCTCGCCCCAGGAGAGCACCGACGTGTGGAACGCCTTCAGGTCGAAGGCGGAGCCCTCCCTGGCCGCCCGCTCCTCCCGAAGCCGCAGGATCTCCCGCTCCCCCAGCTTGTAGGAGATCGCCTGCCCTGGCCATCCCAGATACCGTTTCACCTCCGAATCCGCCACCGCTTCGGACTGCATCCCCACTTCGCTCATGAACCGCACCGCCCGGTCGAAATCCCAGCGGTCCCCGACGAACAGCGGCGCCCCGGCGGGGATCCGCAGACCCAGATGGAGGCCGATGTCCACCACCACCCTGGCCGCACGGAACAAGTGGCTGGCCAGCATCCCCAGGCGGTATTCCGGTTCCCGGAGATAGCCGAGTTCGTCCATGAGGCGTTCGGCGTACAAGGCCCACCCTTCCCCGTAGCCCGAATACCAGACGAGGAGACGGTGGGCGCGGCTGAGCCGGTCGCGGTTCACCATCACCGTGCCGATCTGGAGGTGATGACCGGGGAACCCTTCGTGGTAGGCGGTGGACACCTCCTGGTAGAGGGCGATGTGGTGAGGGTCGGCCAGGGCGTACCAGACACCTCCCGGCCGGGTGAAGTCCTCCGACGGCGGCAGGTAGTGGGCCCCGAGGGGACTCCCCGGAGGGGACAGGTTGACGGTGACCCGGCGGATCTCGTCGGCGACGTCGAAGTGGACGCCGGCGAGGTCTTCGACGGCCTGTTTCTCGATCCGTTCGACGAAGGCGACGAACTCGTCCGGGTTCGAAGCGGCCCGGTCGGGGTCGGTCTCCAACACCTCGACCACTTCCCGCACCGACGCCCCGGGGAGGATCTCGGCGGCGACCCGACGCAGCTCGCCGAGGAGCCGGTCGATCTCCTCCCAACCCCAGTCGTAGGCCTCCTGCGGGTCGAGCCGCATGCCGAGGAACCGTTCTGCCTCCCGCAGATAGCGTTCCTCACCCACGCCGTCGGTCTCGACGGCGTCGGCCAGGTACTCGCCTTCCAGGTAGTCGGCGAAGTCGGCGACGGCGGCACGGGCGTGGGCGACGGCGTCGGCCAACGCGGCGGTGGCGAACCCGCGGCGTTCGGCGTCGGCGGCGAGCAGGGCGAAGGCTCCCTCGTCGGAGGCGGCGACCCGGGCCTGGTGGGCGACCGACCGGACCTGGCGAACGGCGGCCACCTTCTTCCGGCGGCGGCCCTCCTCCAACGTGGCCCGGTACCCGGCGAGGGGTTGGTCGATGGTGGCGAGGCGACGGGTGATCGCCTCCCAGGCGGCGGCATCGTCTCGGGCCATCACGTCGAAGATCCCCCTCACCTGGCCGAAGGGGCTGGCCAGGTGGCGGAGAGCGTCGAGATGGTCGCCGTGTTCGAAGGCGTCGAGCTGTAGGGTCAGATGGTCCACCATGACCCGGGCGGCGTGACGCTGGATCGGGTCGGGATGGTCGAGTGCGGCGGCGAAGGCGTCCCGGTAGCGGCGGTCCAGGTCGGCTCGGGCGGCGTGACCGTCCGGGGAGAGGTCGTCCCACAGGTGGTCCCGACCGGGGATGCCCAGGTAGGTGCTGGCCATCGGTGACAGTTCGGCGAGCTCGTCGACGAACCGGTCGGCTGTCTCGAAGGGAGTCATCGGCCGGAGCCTACCGGCGACAGCGCCGATGTCCCGGGTG
>WFOA01000089.1 GCA_015488325.1 Acidimicrobiia bacterium
AGGGGTCGTGGCGTGCGGTGAGGACGACGAGTCTCGGAGTCCGCCAGATCGGTCCCGGCTACTTCGCGGTGACGGTGGCCGCCGACGTGGTCGCCGCCGACATCGACTCTGATGGGCAGGCGGTGTGGGTGCCGGTGGGGACTCGTTTCTACTCGGTCGGTGTGGTGGAGACGGAGACGGGCCGGGCGGTGGCGGGTCTCCCGACGCTGGTGGCCGCGCCGGCACGGGCGGTGCCGCCGGAGCTGCTGGTGGGTCGCTTCGACGGGCTCGACGGGTCGCCGGGCCTTGGGGAGATGGTGTCACGGTTCCTCGCTGCCTATCTGGCTGGTGTGGGGGAGCTGGCCCGCTACACCGCCCCCTCGTCGCAGATCGCGGCAGTGGAGCCGCCACCGTTCGTAGACGTCGAGGTTCTCAAAGCGGGGCTCGTCGACACGCCCGACGGCGGCAGGCAAATGAGGGTCGTCGTGCGGGCGACGGATGCCGCCGGTCGGGCCCAGGTCCTCGAGTACTCGCTGACGGTTGTGCTGCGGGACGGCCGCTGGGAAGTCTCCGAGCTCCTCCCAGCACCGCCCCTCGCACCGTAGGAAACCCACGTTGGAAGGAGGAAGCACATGATCGAGACGGCAGAGACCATCGTCGGGAACCTGACGAATCTGGCAGTCGGGGCGGCGGTGCTGATCGCCATCGGGATGATCCTGTGGTCGTGGCTGGTGAAGCGGACGGTGTCGGCGGTGATCGGGGTGATCATCCTGGCGGCCATCGTCCTGTTCGCCATCAACGCCACCGACTGGCTCCAGGAGAAGGTGGCCGAGGACGTCGGCGCCCTCGCACCACCCATCCAATCCCCCGTGGTCGTCCAGGTCTCCCCCACCGACCTCTCGGCGTGATCGGAGCGTTCGATGGATGCGGAGGTCTACTACTCGTACACCCGGGCGTTGCGTCATCCGATCATCGTGGGGCATGTCGCCGGGTGGCGGCTCCCCTGGGCGCTGTCCGCCTCTCAGCTGGGTGCGGTGGCGGCATCGAGTGGGCTGTTGTTGGTGACCCGCCCGGTGTGGGCGCACCTCGGTGGGGTCGGCAATCTGGTCGTGTTCGCCGGGTTGGTGGCGGCGTCGGGGTGGGCGGTGCGGCATTGGCGGATCGAGGGCCGCTCCCCGTTCCTGGTCGCCGCCGGGTTCGTGACGGTGGTTGTGTCGCCGGGATGTCGGCGGGGAGTCCGCAACGGACGGCCCGTCACTGCGCCTCGGCCGTTCCTGGGCGGGTCGGTGGCGATCACGGTGCGACCCATGCCGGCGGATATGGGTGGGCGGGACGATGGCTAGCCCGTTGCCGGTGCGGGGGATCGACGGTCACCTGGTGTGGGGTGCCGACGGGGGCGTGTGGGCGTGCTTCGAGGTGGAGCCGTTTCCGTATCCGCACCGGTCGGTCCGTGACGCCCGGGAGGTGCACGCCCGCACCGTCAGTGCGCTCCTCGTCCTGCCAGCACAGTCGTTGGTCCTGTCGATGGCAGTCAGGCTGTCGCGAGACGAGGTCGAACGGCGAATCTGCGGTGACGGCCGGGCGCCGGGGTGGGCTGGGGTGGCGCGTCGTGTCGCGGGTCGGCTCGTCGCCGAGCCGGTGTATGAGCGGCGGTGGGTGTTGGCGGTCCGACTGCCCGACACCGGCACAGGCCGGGGGATGATCGATCGGTTCCGGGCGGCGGCCTCGGAGGTGGGTTCCGTCTTGGGTGCCCCGGTGGCGTCGCCCGGTCGGGGACGGGTGGCGGCGGCAATGGGCCAGGCGGAGGTCCTCGCCGAGCAGTTGTCCCAGCATCTCCGCCTCCGACGGCTCACCGCCCGGCAGGTGCGGTGGCTGTACGAACGGGCGACACTGCGCGGGCTGGTCGATCCGCCCCTCCCCCACCCAGAGGGTGGGCCCGGTGGGGTGTCGGTGGTTCGGTTGGATCGGGATGCCGTGTACGTGGAGGGTGGCCGCCGCAGCGACCCGGACCGGCCTCGGCATTGGCGGTACCTCACCGTCGAGCACCCCGACTGGGGGGTCGGCTATCAGACGTTCCTGTGTCTGGCGGAGACGCCGGCCGCGTGGACGTTCCCGTACGGGTCGGGTGAGTGGCTGTGGCACCTCGACGACCAGCTTCCGTTTCCGGTCGACTGGGCGGTCCGCATCGAGAAGGTCGATAACCAGACGGCGCGGAGGCGGGCGCTGCGGGCGAAACGGAACCTGGTGGGGCAGCTGACCGAACCGGGTGGTGATCCGGCCGGGCCGGCCACCACCCTGGCGGCGGCGGCCGAGGCGGTCGATGAGCATCGGGCCCGGCTGGAATCCAACCCGGCGCTACCGGCGCTGCGGGCCACCACCATCGTCGCCCTCGGGCATCGGGACCTGGCCGTCGTGGAGCGGCGGGCCGCCTTGGTGGAGTCGGTGTTCCGGGCCGCCGAGTTCAACTTCTACCGGCCCACCGGCGCCCAGCTGGCCTGCTTCACCGCCATGCTGCCCGGCTCCCCAGCGCCACCGGTGGTGCGGGAGTACGCGCAGGATCTGCTCCCCGACGGGTTGGCGTCGGCCATGCCGTTCGCCGGCTCCGGAGCCGGGGACCCCGGCGGGATGCTGCTCGGCACGTCGCTCGACGGGTTGTATCCCCGGCCGGTGTTCCTCGATCCCGCCCACGGGCCACGGGGTCTCAACCGGTCGGGATCGTTGGCGGCGGTCGGGGAGCTGGGGGCGGGGAAGAGCTTCCTGGCCAAGACCCTGGCCTGGCACACGGTGGCGATGGGCGGCCAGGTGGTGGTCGTCGATCGGACGGAGCGGGCCGAGTATGGCCGGCTCGCCGAGGTGATGCCCGGCAGCGTCCAGCTCGTGGAGATCACCGACTCAGCCGAGGTGTGTCTCG
Organism: Acidimicrobiia bacterium; assembly: GCA_015488325.1. Taxonomy (GTDB): domain Bacteria; phylum Actinomycetota; class Acidimicrobiia; order Spongiisociales; family ZC4RG35; genus S012-128. The sequence continues at coordinate 2,891 of WFOA01000089.1, forward strand.
ATCCGTTTCGGGTGTTCGACAGCGACGAGTTGCGGCTCCGCTACGGGGTGGGGTTCCTCACCCTGCTCACCGCCACCCCGCCCGGGTCGGTGGCCGGCACCCACTGCTACCGGGCCGCCCAACAGACCCTCCAGCGGGCCACGGCAGCGGGTCGGGGAGCGTGTCTCGTCGACGTGATCGAGCACCTCGAGGCCGCCGGCGGTCCTGCTGGGGAGGTGGCCGACAAGCTGCGGGCCCTCGCTCAGATCTCCTACGGAAAGCTGGTGTTCGGCGATCCGGGACCGGCGGTGGACCTCGATGCGGACTACGTGTGCTTTCACATTCCCGGCCTCCGACTCCCCAGACGTGGAGTCTCGCGGGACGACCAGCTCCCCGAAGAGCTCCTCGGTCAGGCGATCCTCTACCTGGTGGCGGCGTTCTCCCGGCGGCTGCTGTTCCGCCGCTCGGACCGGTTCGCCGCGTTGCTGTTGGACGAGGCCCACGCCCTGACCGCAAGTCCGCAGGGTCGGGCGTTGGTGATGGAGCTGATCCGGGACGGCCGCAAGCACTTCGCCGCGGTGTGGGCGTTCAGCCAGCTCCCCTCCGACCTCACCGGAGAATCCGACACCGACAGCATCGACGCCTTGTTGGGCTATCGGGTGGTGTTCCGCCAGTCGGCCCAGACCGCTCCGGCGGCGCTGCGGTTCCTCGGCTCCGACGACCGCGCCGACAACATCGAGACCGTCACCTCCCTGGGGACCGGGGAATGCCTCATGCGCGACCCGGGAGGGCGGCTCGGACTGGTGCGGATCTCGGTGCCCGACGACCCGGCGGTCGCCGCCGCCTTCTCCACCACCCCCGGCGCGGCACCCGCGACGGTGGGACCCTGGCCCTCCCTCCACCAGCCCACCGACGTGAACGAGGTCGTGGAAGGGGCGGCGCGGTGAACCGCCTCTCCGGCCGGGTGACCCGGGGGCGGGTGCGGGCGCCGGTGCTGGACGGGCGGGCCTGGATCGTCGTCTGGCTCCTCGTCCTCCTCGTCGCCGCCGGTGTCACCCTCGCCGCGCCCGCCGCCTACGCCCAGACCGACGAACCGGCCGTGGAGCTGGGTGAGGAGCTCTACCCGCCCACCGAGTACCCGACCGACGCTGGTCGGGGGATCGTCCCCATCGGCCGGTACGACATCGGCTGCGCCAACGACGGGTTCGTCGGCGACGTCGGCTGCCTCACCGTGGGCACCGCCACCAACCTGGTCTTCTCGGTGGGCAAGCTGCTGGTCGCCGTGGCGATCTGGCTCCTCGAAGCGGCCACCGGGTTCGTCGTCGAGGCCGCCCTCACCGACGCGGCCACCGCGGTCGCCGACCTGCTCGATGCCCGGGTGTTGGGGGCGATGCGGCTGTCGCACCTGGGCCTGGTCGTCTCCGCCCTGTACATGGGCTGGCAGTTCCTCCGGGGCCGGGTCGGTGCGGGTGCCGGCGAGTTCGCCCTCACCCTGGTCGTCTTCGCCGTGCTCGTCCACATCGCCACCGGACCCGGCTTCGGGGGTGCCGTCACCGCCGCCATGGGAACCGCCGGTGGGATCTCGGCGGAGATCGTCTCCCTCGCCGCCGACACCGACCGCAACGGCGACGTGGCCGACCGGGTCGGCGGCGCGCTGATCGCCGGGTTCGTCCGCGACCCCTACGACACCATCAACTGGGGACAGCCCCTCGACGGCACCCCCTGCGCCGCCGCCCGCAACCAGGCGCTCGCCTCCGGACCCCACGGCTTCAACGACGAACCCAGGATCCTCATGGAGGCCGCCGGCTGTGAAGCGGAGGCGGCGTTCAACGCCGAGGCCACGGTGAGCCGCCTCGTCGGAGCGCTCCTCTACCTGACGGTCGCCGCCGCGGCCCTCGCTCTGTTTCTCATCACCGCCTTCACCCTCGTCGTGGCCAAGGGGATGGCGCTGTTCCTCATCGCCCTGCTCCCCATCGCCCTGTACGCCGGGTTGTTCCCCGGGGCCGGACGGAGTCTCCTGTGGCATTGGGTGGCCGCCCTCGCCCGGGTCGTCGCCCTCGTGGTGGTGATGGGGGTGTTCCTCGCTCTCCTGGTCACCGGCCTCACCGGCCTGCTCGCCGTAGCGGGCGGGCTGTGGACCCGGTTCCTGCTGGTGATCTTCTTCATGGCCGTCATGTGGGTGGGCCGCCGCCAGCTCGTCGACATGTCCGGCCGCATCGCCGACTCGACCCTACGACGCCTCGAAGGCGCCCGGATCGGCGGCGGCCACGGCGCGGCGTGGATCCGCCCCTACCAGGCCGGGGGGCTCACCGGGCTCGGCATCACCCACACCGTCAGAGAAGCCATGGCCGACCTCCCTGCCAGGCCCCGCCGCCCCACCCGGGCCGCGCCGTTGCAGACGGCGGTTGCCGTCTCCACGTGGGGTCCCCGCCGACCGAAGGCGTCGACGTGAACTGGCAGGTCGTCGCCCGGGTCGCCGTCGAGATCGCTCGGCAGCGACGACAGGCTGCCGAAGCGAATCGGTCCGGCGGCTCCACTCTCCGGCGGGTGCTCCTCGCCGTCGGACTCGCCGCAGCACCCGCAGTCCTGGTCCTCCTGGGGATGGGCTTCGGGGTGGCGGCGGTGGTCGCCGGCAGCCCCGCCGCAGCCGGAGGCGGTGCGCTTGGCATCCCCCCGGTGGTGTTCTCCGCCTACCTCGCCGCCGAAACCAATGCCTCGAGCGTCGCCGAGGACTGCCGGGTGGATTGGCCGGTCGTCGCCGGCATCTGGAAGGTCGAATCCAACCACGCCACCTACCAGGGCCGCACCGTCACCCCCGACGGCGACCTCACCCCACCCCTCTACGGGATCACCCTCGACGGCTCGACCCCTGGTACCGCCCGAATCCCCGACAGCGACGACGGCGTCCTCGACGGCGACCCGATGTGGGATCGGGCCGTCGGACCCGCCCAGTTCCTCCCCGGCTCCTGGCGGGCCTACGGCCAAGACGGCAACGGCGACGGCACCAAGGACCCCCAGAACGTCTTCGACGCCGCCCTGGCGACCGTCGCCCACCTCTGCCTCACCGCGCCCGGCGACTACACCACCCCCGACGGCCTCGCCGCCGCACTGCTCCGGTACAACAACTCGGCCGAGTACGTGGAGAGGGTCACCGGCTGGATCGACTACTACCGCACCTTCCGCTTCACCCAAGGCGTGGTCACCGCCGACGGCCTCTACGCC
>WFOA01000090.1 GCA_015488325.1 Acidimicrobiia bacterium
GCCGTGTTCGAGTTCTTCCCCCTCGGGGAGGGGGAAGAACTCGAACACGGCAGAGTTCTCCCCTCGTGGAGCGGAGCGGAACGGGGGGAGGGGACCGCCGGGCCGAAGGCCCGGTGGTGAGGGGGGCCTGGTGTGTGCGCCTTCCAGCCCCCACGCCGTCTCCACCCCCTTCGTCCGTCGACTGCGTCGGCGGCCACTTCCCCCTCGGGAACGGGGAAGAAGGTGCGCCGCCCTGCGGCGGCGCAGAATTCAGGACAGGACCAGCTTCAGCACCTCGTCGACCGAATCGACCAGATGGAACGTCATCTCCTCCCGGACGTCGTCGGGGAGGTCGTCGAGGTCCACCTCGTTGCGGGCCGGCAGGATCACCTCGGTGAGGCCGGCCCGCTGGGCCGCCAACACCTTCTGTTTCACCCCGCCGACCGCCAGCACCTTCCCGGCCAAGGTGACTTCGCCGGTCATCCCGACTTCGGAACGGACCTTGCGGCCGGTGAGCAGCGACGCCAAGGCCGCCACCATCGTCACCCCCGCCGACGGTCCGTCCTTCGGGATCGCCCCCGCCGGGACGTGCAGATGGATGCGGCGGTCGAAGGCGTCCGGGTCGATCCCCAAAGCGTCGGCGTGGGATTGGACGTAGGAGAGGGCGATCTGGGCGGACTCTTTCATCACGTCTCCCAGCTGGCCCGTCAACGTCAAACCGGACTCGCCGGGGATCGCCGTCGCTTCGACGAACAGGACGTCGCCGCCGGTGCCCGTCACCGCCAGCCCGGTCGCCACGCCCGGGATGTCGGTGCGGTCCTTCGCTTCGTCCCGCCACACCTTCGGCTTGCCGAGGTATTCGACCAGGTCGTCGGGGCGGATCGTCACCTTCGGGGGACCGTCGCCGTCCCGGGCGATCCGGGTCGCCACCTTCCGGACGAGTTTCCCCAGTTCCCGTTCCAGGCCCCGTACGCCGGCTTCACGGGTGTAACGGTCGACGATCGCCGCCAACGTGTCGTCGGGCACGTCGATCTCGGACGGTTCCAGGCCGGCCGTCCGGATCTGGCGGGGCAGCAGATGATCCCGGGCGATCGCCACCTTCTCGTCGTCGGTGTACCCGTCGATGCGGATCACCTCCATCCGGTCGAGCAGCGGCGCCGGGATCGTCTCGGTCACGTTGGCGGTGGCGATGAACAGCACATCCGACAGGTCCAGGTCGACTTCCAGGTAGTGGTCCCGGAAGGTGTGGTTCTGGGCGGGATCCAGCACCTCGAGCAGCGCCGAGGACGGGTCCCCTCGCCAGTCGGCGCCCACCTTGTCCATCTCGTCGAGGAGGAACACCGGGTTCATCGTCCCGGCTTCGATGAGCGCCCGGACGATCCGTCCCGGACGAGCCCCCACATAGGTCCGTCGGTGCCCTCGGATCTCGGCTTCGTCGCGGATGCCACCGAGGGCCACCCGGACGAATCTCCGCCCCAGGGCACGCGCCACCGACTCCCCGAGGGAGGTCTTGCCCACCCCGGGGGGTCCCACCAACAGGAGGATCGCTCCGGCTTCCCGGCCGGTGTCCTCGACACCGCGTTCGGTGCGGAGTTTGCGCACCGCGAGATGTTCGACGATCCGCTCCTTCACGTCGTGGAGGCCGGTGTGGTCGGCGTCGAGTACCGCCCGCGCCTCATCCAAGTCGAGACGGTCTTCGGTCTCGACCCCCCAGGGGACGTCGAACATCGTGTCGAGCCAGGTGCGGACCCAGGAATGTTCGGGAGACTGTTCGCTCATCCGTTCCAGCCGGTCGATCTCGCGGGCGATGGCCTCTTTCACATCGTCGGGAGCGTTCAGTTCTTCCAGTCGGGTCCGGTATTCGCCGGCGACGTCGTGGTCTTCACCCAGCTCCTTTCTGATCGCTTCGAGCTGGGTGCGGAGCAGATACTCCTTCTGGCTCTTCTCGATTCGTTCGGCGGCCTCGTCCCGCACCTTCTTTCGGAGCTCCAGGTCGGCGAGGACTTCCCGCATCCACCCGAGCAGCTTGCCGAGGCGTTCCCGCACGTCGAGGGTCTCCAACACTTCGACCTTCTGGGCGAGGGACAGGTCGGGTGAGTAGACGGCCAGGTCGGCGAGCTGGGAGGGGTTGTCGATCCCGAGGATCCGTTCGGCGACCGCCTCCATGCCCCGGTGGGCGAGGATCTCGGTGACGACCGCTCGGTATTCGGCTGCCAGCTCGTCGAGGGCGGCGTCGTGGACGTCGGCTTCGGGCTGCGGTTCGGCCTCCACCCACAGGGCCCCTTCGGGGCCGGTGGATCCGGAACCGACCCGAGCCCGGGAGACGCCGGAGACGACCACGTTGCCCTGTTCGTCGGATTCGTGGATCTCGGCGATCGTGCCCACTTTGGCGTAGGAGCCGTCGATGCGGGGGACGAGCAGCATCCGGTCGCCGGCCTGACGGGCGGCGGCCAAGGCCCGGCGCCCCTCTTCGGTTTCGATGCGGAGGGTGACCACCATGTGGGGGAACACCACACCGTTGCGGAGAGGCAGGACAGGAAGGGTGAGTTGGGTCGTGTCGTGCATGTCGTTCATGGCGGCCTCGGATCACTCCCCGATCGACCGTTGCACCGGCCAACCCGGTCTGGCAGCATGATATTCCGTCGATGAGGGAAATATGACAATACCCGACTCAGGTTCTAGTATCCGAGGTGGCTCACCCATCTCGCACAACGTTCAACTCTGGAGGGATCCATGGCACGCGCAGTAGGAATCGACCTCGGAACCACCAACTCGGTCATCGCCGTCCTGGACGGCGGTGAGCCGACCATCATCCCCAACGCCGAAGGCAACCGGACGACCCCGTCGGTCGTGGCCTTCAAAGACGGCGAGGTGCTGGTGGGCGAGGTCGCCAAACGACAGGCGATCACCAACCCCGACCACACGATCCGGTCCGTCAAACGCCACATGGGCACCGACTGGACCATCGAAGTGGACGGCAAGAAGTACACCGCCCAGGAGATCTCGGCCCGCATCCTCATGAAGCTGAAGCGGGACGCCGAAGCGTTCCTGGGCGACACCGTCGGCGAGGCGGTCATCACCGTCCCCGCCTACTTCAACGACGCCCAGCGTCAGGCCACCAAAGAAGCCGGTCAGATCGCCGGGCTCGAAGTGCTGCGAATCATCAACGAGCCGACGGCCGCGTCGCTCGCCTACGGCCTCGACAAGGAACACGACCAGACGATCCTCGTCTTCGACCTCGGCGGCGGCACCTTCGACGTGTCGGTGCTGGAGATCGGTGAAGGCGTGTTCGAGGTGAAAGCCACCTCCGGCGACACCCACCTGGGGGGCGACGACTGGGACCAGGCGATCATCGACTGGCTCGTCCAAGGCTTCAAGAACGACCACGGCGTCGACCTCTCGAAGGACCGGATGGCGTTGCAACGACTCAAGGAGGCGGCGGAGAAGGCGAAGATCGAGCTGTCGTCGGTGATGGAGACCGAGATCAACCTGCCCTTCATCACCGCCACCGCCGAAGGCCCGCTGCATCTGCAGCGCAAGCTCTCCCGGTCCGAGTTCCAGAAACTCACCGAGGACCTCCTCGAACGCTGCAAGGGGCCGTTCCACCAGGCGGTCAAGGACGCCGGCATCGAAGTGTCGGACATCGACCACGTCATCCTCGTCGGCGGATCCACCCGGATGCCCGCCGTGCAGGAGATGGTGAAAGAGCTCACCGGGAAAGAACCCCACAAAGGGGTGAACCCCGACGAGGTGGTGGCGGCAGGCGCCGCCATCCAGGCTGGCGTGCTGAAAGGCGACGTCAAAGACGTCCTGCTGCTCGACGTCACCCCCCTCACCTTGGGTATCGAGACCAAAGGCGGGGTGATGACGAAGATGATCGAACGGAACACGACGATCCCCACCCGCCGGTCGGAGATCTTCACCACCGCCGAAGACAACCAGCCCGAAGTGGAGATCCACGTGCTCCAGGGCGAACGGACGATGGCGGCCGACAACAAGTCCCTCGGCAAGTTCCGCCTCACCGGCATCCCCCCGGCGCCGATGGGGGTGCCCCAGATCGAGGTCACCTTCGACATCGACGCCAACGGCATCGTCAACGTCTCCGCCAAAGACCTCGCCACCGGCAAAGAGCAGGCGATGACGATCACCGGAGGCACCGCCCTGTCTTCCGAAGAGATCGAGCGGATGATCAAAGACGCCGAAGCTCACGCCGAAGAGGACCGCAAGCGCCGGGAACGGGTCGAGACCCGCAACCAGGCCGACCAGCTCGTCCACCAGACCGAGAAGCTGCTCTCCGAGCAGGGCGACCAGATGACCGACGAGGAGAAGGCGTCGGTGGAGCGTGCCCTCGCCGAACTGAAAGAGCTGGTCGAGGACGAGAAGGCGGAGACCGAGGCGTTGCGGTCGAAGATGGACGCCCTCATCCAGGCCAGCCAGGCGATGGCCCAGCGGCTGTATGCGCAAGCCCAAGCCCAGGGCGAGGCGGCCGGGTCGGGGGCCGACACCGGCGGCGACGAAGAGGTCGTCGAAGCCGAGATCGTCGACGAAGGTGACGAAGGGTGACCGCCGTCACCTTCCGACGCAGCGAGGTGTCACCATGAGCGAACGGGCCGAAACCACCGACCTGGGAGTCGCCGAGAGCGGCGAGGTCGTCGAAGCCGAAGTGGTCGCCGAGACCCCCGCGGTGCCCGATCCCGCCTCCCTCGGTCTGGAGCTGCCCGCCGACCCCGACGAAGCGGTCGCCCTCCTCCTCACCGAACTGCGGGACGCCCGGGAGGAGGCGACCTCCTATCTCGACGACCTGCGGCGGGTGGCCGCCGACTTCGACAACTTCCGCAAGCGTGCCCTGCGGGAACAGGCCCAGATCGTCGAACGGGCCGCCGAACGGCTCATCGTGGATCTGTTGCCGGTCCTCGACAGCTTCGACGCGGCTCTGGCGATCGAGCCCCAGACCGAGACCGAGGAGAAGGTCCTGGCGGGCATGCGGAACACCCACAGCCAGTTCCTCGACGTCCTCGCCCGGCACGGGCTGGAGGTGATCCCCACCTGGGGTGAACCCTTCGACCCGGAGGTCCACGAGGCGGTGAACTCGCCCGGACCGGGCGAGGGGCGTCTCGTCGTCACCGAAGAGCTCCGCCGTGGCTACAAGCTGCGGGGTCGGGTGATCCGAGCAGCGCTGGTGACGGTCGAGCACGAACGGAACGAGGAATGAACCGGGACTGGGTGGAAAAGGACTTCTACGAAGTCCTCGGCGTGTCATCGGACGCGTCGGCGGACGAGATCAAACGCGCCTACCGCAAGCTCGCCCAGAAGTACCACCCGGACGCCAACCCCGACGATCCCAAGGCGGAAGAACGGTTCAAAGACATCTCCGAGGCGTACGCCACCCTGTCGGATCCGGAACAGCGCAAGGAGTACGACGAGGTCCGTCGCCTCGTCGAATCGGGCGGGTTCGGTGGGTTCGGCGGCCCCGGCGGGTTCGGCGGTGCCGGCGGGTTCGGCGGCCAGCGGGTCCGGGTAGAAGATCTCGGAGACCTCCTCGGCGGCCTCGGAGGCCTCGGAGACCTGTTCGGGTTCGGTGGGGCCGGTGGTCGGGCCGGACGGAGCGGACCGAGACGGGGAGCCGACCTCACCGCCGAGCTGTACCTGTCGTTCGAAGACGCGGTGCGGGGGGCGACGACGACGGTGTCGGTCCGCGGCGAAGCCCCCTGTTCACGGTGTCGGGGCAGCGGCGCCGAACCGGGAACCCCGGTGCGGGCCTGTCCGACCTGCGGCGGGTCGGGGACGGTGGCCCAGAACCAGGGGCTGTTCTCCTTCACACAGCCGTGTCCGCAGTGCCATGGATCGGGGAGACTGATCGACAAGCCCTGTTCGCAGTGCCGCGGCACCGGCACCGAAGTCCGCACCCGCAACATCAAGGTGAAGATCCCCGCCGGGGTGAAGGACGGGGCGACGATCCGGCTGCGGGGCAAAGGGGCGCCGGGACGTAACGGCGGTCCCCCCGGCGACCTGCTCGTCCACGTCCGGGTCGGTCGGCATCCCCTGTTCACCCGCCGTGGCAACGACCTTCTCATCACCGTCCCGGTCACGTTCACCGAGGCGGCGCTGGGCACGAAAGTCGAAGTCCCCACCCTCGACGGCAAGACGGTGACCTTGAAGATCCCTGCGGGCACCTCCAGCGGCAAGACCTTCCGGGTGCGGGGCCGTGGCGTCCACCCCGCCAAAGGGAAACCGGGGGACCTGCTGGTGAAGGTCGAAGTCGTCGTCCCCCGCAAGCTGTCGCGGGAAGAGAAGAAGCTGCTCGAGCAGCTCGCCACCTACGAGACGAGCGACGTCCGAGCCCATCTGAAGGTGTGACATGAGCGATCGTGAACGCAAACGGGCCGTCTACGTCATCTCGGTGGCCGCCGAGCTGGCCGGCATGCATCCCCAGACCCTGCGAATCTACGAACGGAAAGGGCTCATCGAACCGTTCCGCACCGCCGGCGGGACCCGGCGGTACTCCCTCGAAGACATCGAACGGCTGCGGCTCATCCAGCAGCTCACCGACCAGGGCCTCAACCTGGAAGGGGTGAGACAGGTCTTGGAGCTGAAGGAACGGATCGCCAAGCTGGAGGCCCAGGTGGAGCGGCTCAAACGCCGCCTGGCCGAGACCGAACAGGCCGCCGCCCAGGCGGTCCGGCAGGTGCACCGGTCGTACCGGCGGGAGATCGTGCTGCGTTCGTCGATGCTGCCCGAGGTGCGCCGGAACCGGTGACCGTCAGTCTCGCCCGGCGATGGTCTCGTCGGCGGCCTGGAGGCGGCGGGCCAGCTCTTCGATCAACGCGAGGGCGATCTTCGGGTTCGACTCGATGAACGGCAGCAGGTCCCAACGGGTGATCTGCATCGCCTTCGTCGGTTCGATCGCGACCACGTCGGCCGAGCGGGGGGTTTCGTCCCCGGCCAGCACCGCCATCTCACCGACGTGGGCGCCCGGACCTAGTTCGGCGAGACCCACACCGCCGGAGCGGACCTCGACTCTCCCTTCCAGGACGACGTACATGGCCAACCCGGCGGTGGTGCCCTCTCGGAGCAGGTATTCGCCTGGTTCGAACGTCCGGTCTTTCGCCACGCTGGCGAGGGATTGGAGTTGCCGTTCGTCGAACGCCCGCATCAGCGACGAACGGCGGAGCGCTTCGAGTCTGTCCATGGTGTGTCGGTCCCCGGCTGTCCGCATCCGAGACCAACGCCACCGAACGAGACGTGACGACCGCTACGCTGGCGGCGTGACCATGACCACGGAGACCCCCACCTTCCAGGGGCCGGTTCGGATCCTCGACCCGAACGGCTGGCTCCTCACCGTCGGCGTCGCCGACCTCTCCGTCACCGACCCGGCCCTGGGGGCCTGGGGCGGCACCGTCACCGTCTTCCGGGGATCGGCGATCGAAGGCAAGAGCCTCACCGCCGTCCTCCGGTTCCCCGACGGTCGGCAGGCACGAGTCCAGCTCGGTGCGGAAGAGACCGAAGCGGGTCGGGACATGATCGCCGTGAAGGTCGTCGGACTCGACCCACCGCCGTTCTGAGGCGGCCCGCCGGCATCGACCATCCCTCACCGGGTCGGGGCACCGGGCCGCACCGGAAAGGGGTCCGTCCGTCACCGGTCGTCGCCGTCGGACAGGTCGTCCTTCCCGTAGCGCAGCTCGGTGTGTCCGAGCTCCTCCACCACCCGTCGGGCGTACACGTTCGGTTCCAGGCGGTATCCGACGATGTGGACCAGCACCAGGCCGTGGATCGCCCCGACGATCGCCCCGGCGGCCGACAGGCCGGGCAGGGCGAGACCGGCGACCACGTACCAGGCGGCACCGCCGGGGACGGCCTCGGCGGCGAAGACGACGGCCGGGGTGCCGACCGCCCAGGCGGCGGCGTTCGCCCAGATCCACGGCGACGCCTCCGGCACATGCTCACGGAGGACCAGCCATTGGGGCACCCCCAGGATCGGTCCTGCTACCACACCCACTGCGGCGGCGACGAGGAGGTCGGATCCCAACCCGGAACCGGCCCGGTCGGCCAGACGGTCGACGAGCGGAACCGACGCGGCCAGCCAGCCGATGGCGCCGCCTGCCGTCGTCGCCGCCACCCAGGTGCGTCTCCGCAGGAACGGCAGAGGCCAGCGCAACACCCACGCCTGGGCGAGCCCGACCACCGCCCCCAAGATGACGCCGAACACCGAAGCCGACACGACGCTCGCCCAGAACACCCCCAGCTCGGCGCGAGTACCGTCCAAGACGACCATCGCGACGAAGGCGGCGCCGCCGAGGCCGACCGCTTCGCCGGCGCCGTTGGCGATCACCCACATCCACCAGAGACGTCGTCGAGCAGGCTCCCCGAACCGGCCGGCGGCGTCACCCGGCTGCATGTTGGGGCCGTCCACAGCCCTCCCCTCCGAAGATGCCCCTTCCAGCGCCCAGCCTACCGGGTGTCGTGTCAGGTGACAGGCGGACGGTGCGAGAAGCGGGGGTCACGCCACTGTCCGGACGCCAGCACATCGGCGAGGATCTGGGTGGCGTCGAAGACGTCGACGTGGCGCACGTACAGCGGTGCGAAACCGAACCGCATCACGTCGGGTGCCCGGAAATCGCCGACCACCCCCCGGGCCGCCAGCGCCTGAACCACCGCCAACCCGTCCCGATGGCGGAGCGACACCTGGCTTCCTCGGAGGTCGGGGTCACGGGGCGTCACCAGTTCGACGTCGAGGCCGTCGACGAGGTCGATGAACAGCGACGTCAACGACACCGACTTGGCACGGACCTGGTCGACGTCGACGTCGTCGAACACGGCCAAGGCCGCGTCGAAGGCGACCATCGACAGGACGTGGGGGGTGCCGACCCGGGCCCGGGCGATCCCCGGTGCGGGTTCGAAGATCTCCGAGAAGTCGAACGGCCGGGCATGTCCGAACCATCCGGCGATCGGATTGGAGAAGTCCTCCATCAGGCGAGGCGCCACATACAGGTAGGCGGGGGCACCCGGACCGCCGTTCAAGTACTTGTATCCGCAGCCCACCGCCAGGTCGACGTCGGCGGCGTCGACGTCGATCGGCATCACCCCGGTCGAATGGGAGAGATCCCACACCGTCACCGCTCCCACCCGATGGGCGAGGGCGGTCAACCCGGCCAGGTCGTGGCGTCGACCCGTGCGGTAGTCGACATGGGTGAGCGCCAGACAGGCGACGTCGCCGCCGGCGAGGACCGACTCCACCTCGGAGGGGGCGACGGCCCGCACCTGGGCGCCCCAGCGGGCAGCCACCGACTCCATCACGTAGAGGTCGGTGGGGAAGTTCCCGGTGTCGGTGAGGATCACCGGCGTTCCCCGCCCGGGCCGCAGATCCAAGGCGGCGCCCAGCGCCTTGAACAGGTTCACGGTCGTCGAATCCCCAACGATCACCGAACCCGGTTCGGCTCCGATCAGCGGCGCCACCCGGTCCCCGACCCGCAGCGGCAGATCCACCCAGCCGTGGACGTTCCATGCCCGGACCAGGTCCGTCCCCCACTGGTCGGTGACGACCCGGGCGAGATGTTCGGCCATCCCCACCGGTGGCGGACCGAGAGAGTTCCCGTCGAGGTAGATCACCCCGTCTGCCAACACGAACCGGTCCCGGAACGCCGCCAACGGGTCGGCGTCGTCGAGGGCACGGCACCGGTCCCGGTCGAAGGGCGTCACGCCCGGGAGACCTCCACCGGGATGCCGTTGAGGATGGCGACACCGGACAGAGGCTCCACTTCGGCGGTGGAGGTGAGCAGGTTCATGTTCACCCCGGGACGGCGGGACGCCACCGACAGCCGTGTCCCCTCCCGGTCGTGGCCCCAGCCGTAGGGGAGCGACACCACCCCCGGCATCATCCGGTCGGTGACCTCCACCGGGACCACCACCGTTCCTCCGCTCGCCTGCACCCGAGCCGGGGCTGCGTCCTCCAGACCCAGCCGGGCGGCGTCGTCGGGATGGATCTGCAACGTGCAGGCCTCTTTGCCTTTCACCAGGACCTCGATGTTGTGGGTCCACGAGTTGGCGGTGCGGAGCTGACGGCGACCGACCAGACGGAGCCCGTTGGTCGGCGACTCCGCGGCCCGACGCAGCCGGGGGAGGTCGGCGAGGATCTCGGGCGGTGCCAGGCGGACCTTGCCGTCCGGGTCGGAGACCACGTCGGGGAGACGTGGGGTGAGCGGCCCGAAGTCGATCCCGTGGGGGGCAGCCTTCAGCCGGCCCAACGTGAGGCCCTCCGGGTTCGCGCCGAAGCCGTCCCCCCGGTGACCGGTGCGGACCTTGAAGTCGAAGAGCCGTTCGAACGGTGAATCCCCCTCCAGCATTCCCAGGATCTCCCCGGGGTCACGGCCGGCGACCGGCGAATCGGCGTCGGCGACCGCCGCCTGCACCATCGACGCCAACGTCGCTTCGGCGAGGGCGTCGACGTCGGTGTCCGGACCCATCCCGGCGGCGATCGCCGCCAGCCGGGACAGGATCCTGAACTCGTCCGGATGGTCGGGGTCGAGGGGCAACACCGGATCCGACCAGCGGGCGAAGTTGCGTACCGACAGGGACTGGAACTGCAGGTCGTAGTGGGGCCGCTGCAGGGCGGACGGCGGCGGCAGGACCACGTCGGCGTGGCGGGTCGTCTCGTTCAGGTACGGGTCGACCGACACCATGAACTCCAGCTCCGACAGGGCACGTTCGAGCCGGGCCCCGTCGGGGGCGGTGAGGGCCGGGTTCCCGGCGACGGTGATCAACGCCCGCACCTGGCCGTCGCCCGGTGTGAGGATCTCGTCGGCGAGGGTGGCGACCGGCAGCTCGTTGAGGACTTCGGGAAGGTCCCGGACCCGACTCCGGAACCGGCCGGTCCGGAATCGGCGGGGACGGCGCCGTATCGGGTCGTGGGCGGCGTGGGGGAACATCGCCCCGCCCGGCCGGTCCAGGTTGCCGGTCACGGTGTTCAACACGTCCACCGCCCAGGCGGCCAGCGTCCCGAACGGCACGGTATGGGTGCCGATCCGTCCGTAGGCGACCGCCCGTTCCGCGGTGGCGAACTCCCGAGCCAGCATGCGGACCGTCTCGGGGTCGACGCCGGTGAACCGGGCGACGGCTTCGGGGGTGAACGGCTCGACCGCCGTGGCGACGTCGTCGACCCCGACGACGTAGGGGGCGGCGTCGCCCAGATCGACCAGCCCGTCGGCGAACACCACGTTGACCATGGCGAGAAGCAGGGCGGGGTCGCTGCCGGGCCGGAGCGGCACCCAGCGGTCGGCCCGGTCGGCGGTCTCGGTCCGGCGGGGATCCACCACGACGAGACGTCCGCCTCGTGCCTGCAGCGCGTCGAGACGCCCCGGCCAGTCCGGGGCGGTGGCGAGACTGCCGTTGGAGACGACCGGGTTCGCACCGAGGATCAGCAGGTGATCGGTCCGGTCCAGGTCGGGGACGGGGATCGTCAGGGGATGACCGAACATGTATCCGGCGGAGACGTGTTTGGGCATCTGGTCGACGGTGGAGGCCGAATACACGTTGCGGGTGCCCAACGCCTGCACCAGGGGACGGACGGCGAACGCGGCGTGGATGTTGTGGACGTTGGGGTTCCCCAGGTAGATGGCCACCGAGTCACGGTCCTTGGCGAGGAGGGGGGTGAGGTGGCGGGCGACTTCGGCGAACGCCGCCTCCCAGGACACCTCCACGTGGGTCCCGTCGCGTCTCACGAGGGGCCGGCGGAGACGGTCCGGGTCGTCGTGGAGCCGACCGAGGGTCGTCCCTTTCGGGCACAGGTATCCCCGGGAGAACGGGTCGGCCCGGTCGCCCCGGATGACCTTGACACGTCCGCCTTCCAGGGTGATCTCCAGTCCGCAGCAGGCTTCACACAGGGGACAGGTCCGGTAGGCGGTGGTGGTCATGCACCGCAGCGTACCCGGGTTCGACGGGACCGGGGTGGCTGTGGCGACCCCCTTCGACCGCCGACTTCGTCGGCGGCCACTTCCCCCTTCAAAGGGGGAAGAACGTGTGCCGCCATGCGGCGGCGCCGAGCAGTGGACAGCCCTTTCCCCCTCAAGAGGGGGAAGAACGCATGCGTTGGAGGTAGCGGCGGGCGGCGGCGAGGGCCTCCGGGTCGGAGAGCGCTGCGACCAGGCCGTCGCTGCCGGGGTCGTGGTCGGTGAAGGTGGCCCGGTTGACGTGACGTTTCGTCACCTCGACCGCGACCCGGGGCTTTCCCGCCACGACCTGCGCGAGCTCTTCGACCGTCTGCAGGAGGACGTCGGGGGGCACCACCCGGTTGAGCATGCCGAGACGCAGCGCCTCCGACGCGTCGAAGGGGCGGCAGGTGATCACCAGTTCCTTGGCGACCGCCGGACCGACTTCGCGGACCAGCAGCGGCACCCCGAACCAGGCGAGGGGGATCCCGAGATCCACCTCCGGGATCGAGAAGCGGGTTCCGTCGGCGGCGACCCGCAGGTCACAGGCGAGGGCCAACACCACCCCTCCACCCACCACCCAGCCGTGGAGGGCGGCGACGGTCACCGCCCGCATCCGGGTGATCGCCTCGGACATGGCGGCACCCAGGTCCCCGAGCCGGGACGCTTCGGCACGGTCCGGTTCGTCAGGCCACGTCGAGACGTCGAAACCCGCACAGAACGACCGTCCTTCCCCTGTGACGACCACCGCCCGCACCTCGTCGTGGCCGTCGAGGATCTCGGCGGCGTCGGCCAGCTCGGCCAGCGCCACGGCGTCGAGGGCGTTCATCCGCTCGGGTCGGGTCAGCACGATCCGGCCGACCGGGCCGTCGGTGTCGATTCGCAACGTCTGGAACTGCATGGGGCGGATCCCTTCGTCGTCGGTAGTGTTGGCGGCAGAGGCCCAGGAGGACGATGTTCGCATGAAGATCACCTACGCCACGATGTCAGCCGACAACGAGGAGCTACACGCGGCCTACGAACGTGGCCTGGAGACCGCCCGCTCCTGGCTGGGCCAGGACCATCCGCTGTTCATCGGCGGCGACGGGCGGTGGACCGACGAGCGGTACGAAGAGCGGTCTCCCATCGATGTCGACATCGTCGTCGGCCGGTACTCGCAAGGATCCGAACAGGACGTGGCCGACGCCGTCGCCGCCGCCCAGGCGTACTTCCCCACCTGGGCCGCCACCCCGTGGAAGGAACGGGTTGCCCTCATGCGGCGGGCCGGCGACGTGATGGAGAAGCGGACACCTGAGCTGGCGGCCCTGGTGGCGATCGAAGTGGGCAAATCCCGGCTGGAGGCCCTCGGCGACGTCGCCGAGACCGTCGAGTTCTTCCGCTACTACGCCTCCCAGATGGAACGACACGACGGATTCGTCATCGAACTCGGGAAGCTGTCCGACGCAGAGGAGAACGTGTCGGTGCTTCGGCCCTACGGCGTGTGGGGGGTGATCTCTCCCTTCAACTTCCCGATGGCCCTCGCCGCCGGACCGTCGATCGCGGCGCTCCTCGCCGGCAACACCGTGGTGCTGAAACCCTCCAACACGGGGGCGTTCGCCGCGTTGAAGTTCTACGAGCTGATGCGTGACGTCGGGCTCCCCGCCGGAGCCCTGCACGTCGTCACCGGCGGAGACGAGACCGGAGCGGCCCTCGTCCGCAACCGGGACGTCGACGGCATGACCTTCACCGGATCCTACGAGGTGGGCATGGGCATCTACACCCGGTTCGCCACCGACCGGCCCAAACCGGTCATCTGTGAGATGGGCGGAAAGAACCCGGCGATCGTCACCGCCACCGCCGACCTCGACGTCGCCACCGACGGGGTGCTCCGTGCCGCCTTCGGCTATTCGGGTCAGAAATGTTCGGCGTGTTCCCGGGTGTACGTCGAACGACCCGTCTACGAGCCGTTCCTGGACGCCCTCGTGGAGAAGACCGAACGGATCACGGTCGGCAACCCGCTGGAACGGGACGTGTTCATGGGACCGGTCATCGACGAAGCGGCGGTGCGGCGCTTCCGCGAGGCGGTCGCCGAAGTGGAGGCCCGTGGCGGGCGGATCCTCGTGGGAGGCCACGTCCTCACCGACGGCGAATACGCCAAAGGGCACTACGTCGAACCGACCGTGGCCACCGTCACCGAGGACTCCTGGGTGTGGAAACGGGAGCTGTTCGTCCCCTTCGTCGTCGTCGCCGCCGTCGACACCCTCGACGAGGCGATCGCCAAAGCCAACGACACCCCGTTCGGGCTGACTGCCGGGCTGTTCGCCGGCACCGAAGCCGAGATCGACCGGTTCTTCGAACGGATCGAAGCGGGGGTCACCTATGTGAACCGTCGGGCCGGCGCCACCACCGGCGCCTGGCCGAACATCCAGTCCTTCGGCGGCTGGAAAGGGTCGGGGACGTCGGGGGCGGGCGGCGGCGGTCCCTGGTATCTGCGCCAGTACCTGCGGGAGCAGAGCCGGACGGTCGTCGGCGAGTGATCGTCCTCGTCACCGGCGCCGACGGTGTCCTCGGCTCCCGGGTCTGTGTCCGGCTCGCCGAGCGTTCCCACACGGTCCGGGCGGCGTGTCCCTCCGGCACCGCCGTCCCGGTAGCGGTCACGAAGGTCGACTGTGACCTGGAGATGGGACGGGGAGTCGCCGACGCCGTCGACGGGGTCGACGCCGTCGTTCACTGCGCCACCGACCGCCGCCGCCACCGTCGGGTCGACCGGGCGGGGACCCGGAACCTGGTGGAGGCCGCCGCCCAGGTGGGGCGACCCCACATCGTGTATCCGGGCCTCGTCGGCGCCGACCTCGTCCCCGACCCCTACTTCCGGTCGAGGCAGGCGGCGGAGGAGACGGTGATCAGCTCCGGTCTGGGCTGGTCGGTCCTGCGTTCGACCGAGTTCCACCAGACGCTGTGGGAGTCGATGGCCCGCCGTGCCCGATGGCCGGTGATGGTGGTACCCGCCGGGATGCGTCACCAGCCGATCGACCCGGATGCGGTGGCCCGCCGCCTCGTCGACCTGGTCGAGGGAGGACCCGCGGGACGGCTCCCCGACATCGGCGGGCCCCGGGCGTACGAGGCGACGGCCCTCGCCGGGTCCTACCTGGCGGCGACCGGGCTCCGCCGTCTGGTCGTTGCGGTCAACCGGCCCGGCATCGCCGGGGCGGCGCTGCGGGCCGGCGCCAACCTGGCCGTCGGCCGGGTGACCGACGGGGCCGGATGGAACGAGTTCGTCGCCGAGATGATGGAGGCGGCCTGAAGGTTCACGCCTCCGGCGGCGGGTTCTGGAGCCGGTCGATCTCGGTGAGGAGCTCCTGGATGCGTGCCAGATGCCCCGCGAGGGAAGGACCCTGGTCGGGGTCGTGGTAGGTGTCGCCGTCCAGATGATGCTGTGAGGCGATCCGGGCCTGGGCGGCTGCCCGGTCGCACAGGTCGGCGATCTCCCGGTACAGCTCGGCGGTTCGCAGCGACTCCCGGGGAAGCTCGATCACCGGTTTGCGGACCTCTTCGGGTGGCGGCGGACCGGCGGCGATCACCTCCTTCGCCTGTTCGAGGGTGAACCTGCCGTGGGTGACCTCCCGGCCGACGATGACCCCGGCGAGGCGGCGCCCTTCTGCTTCCAGGGCGAGGAGCCTGCGGAGATCATCCAGATGGCGGACACCTCCGGCGGCGATCACCGGTTCGGTCACCACCCCGAGCGCCTCCAGGAGGATCCGGAAGTCGGGGGGTTCGGTGAGGGCGTCCCGTCCCGCCTCGGCGACGAGGAAGGCGGCCACACCGGCCGACGACATCTCCAGGAGGACCTCCTCCAGGTAGCGTCCCGAATTCTCGGTCCACCCGCGGATCGCCAGCTCTTCGTCGGGTCGGACGTCGAGCGAGACGACGATCTTGCCGGGATGCTCCCGGCACAGCTCCCACACCATGTTCTGGTCTTCGATGGCGGCAGTCCCCATCACCACCCGGTAGGCGCCGACGTCGATGAGCCGTTTCGCCTCCACGTGGCTGCGGACCCCGCCCGCCACCTGCACCGGGACCGGCACCTGTTCGATCATCCGGTCGATGAGGGGTCGGTTGACGTAGTCGCCGAAGGCGGCGGCGTTGAGGTCCACGACGTGGATGATGTCGGCGCCGAGCTCGGCCCAGTGGCGGGCACGACCGATCGGGTCGTTGTCGAGGTGGATGGGTTCGGTCACGTCGCCGTGGGGAAGACGGACCGAGGCACCGTCCTGGATGTTGACTCGGGCGTAGAGATCCATGGGTCTGGAGCCTATCGGACGGGCCGACCCTGCGCGTCGGTGGAGCCCCGAGGCGCCGTTTCCCGATCGTCGAAGGACTGCCTGTCTCGGGGTTGCCTCCTCGGACGGGTCGCCGAACGGCCGGGACCGCCCCGGTGGAGGACGGGGCGGATCTCCAGGGCGTATGGCCGACGTGGCGGAGGAGGCTCGTCGGAGCCGGAGGGCCGACATGCCGACTACCGTTGGGTCGGGCCTCTAGCTCAACTGGCAGAGCAGCGGGCTTTTAACCCGTTGGTTGTGGGTTCGAGTCCCACGGGGCCCACCCTTCGGCCGCTCCGGAACATGTGCGCCGGGACGGTCGGGCAGGTGAGATGATCGGGCCGGTACAGCCCTTCGACTGTGAGCTCCTCCGAGCCGGCTGGCCGGTCCAGCCGGTCAACACCGTCTCGGCGCTGGCGTTCGTCGTCGTCGGAGCCGTCCTATGGCGGCAGGGGGCACGTGTCCCGGCGGTCCTGTCGGGCGCCGTCGGCGTCGGATCGGTGATGTTCCACGGGTCGCCGGGGACCGTGTCGTCTTGGCTGCACGACGTCACCCTGTACGCCCTGGTGGCGGTGGCGGCGGTCCGGGTGTGGCGTCTCCTCCAGGTCCGCCGGGTGCCGATCGTCGCCGGTTCGGTGTTCGGTGGCGGCCTCGTCGTCTGGGCGTCGAGCCGCACCGGCGGACCCTGGTGCGACCCGGATTCCCTCCTGCAGGGCCATGCGGTCTGGCACGTCGCTGCGGCGGTGGCGGTCGGGCTCCTCTACCGTGGAGGGCAGACGGACCTCTAGTCTCAGGGCGATGGGAGAGCCACTGCGTGAACTGACCGCCGGGATGCCGGTGATCTACGGCGGTGACAAGGTGACCTACGTCACCGCCGAACTCGCCGCCGCCTTCCGGCCAGGCGACCGGCTGGTGGTGGTTCAGGAGACGGGTGACCTGTTGCACATCCCCGCCGCCGAATGGGACGTCGCCGCATCGGCGGTCGGCCGAGCCTACGCCGCGTTCGCGAAGATGGGGTCGGTCCCCGACGAGGCGATCAGCGACTTCTACGAAGCCTTCGCCGCCCGCCTCGCCGACGACACCGCCTTCGGGCCGATCGCCGAAGCGAACGCCGCCGACGTCGAACAGGCGAAGGCGAGGGGCCGGTCGGTCACCCGCCTCGTCTTGGACGAGAAGATGCGGACGGGGATGGTGGAGGGACTGCGGGCCTGGCGGGACGCCGAAGGGGGCCGAGGCGAAGTCGTGGAGACGGTCGTCCACACCGGCTGGCGGGTCGAGCTGGTCCGGGCGGGACTGGGTGTCGTCGGGTTCGTGTTCGAAGGTCGTCCCAACGTCTTCGCCGACGCCACCGGAGTGCTCCGCTCCGGCAACACGGTCGTGTTCAGGATCGGCTCGGACGCGTTGGGGACGGCCCGGGCGATCGTCGCCCACGCCCTCGCCCCCGCCCTCGCCGAGGCGGGGCTCCCCGACGGTGCCGCCAGCCTGGTCGACAGCCCGTCCCGGGCCGCAGGATGGGCGATGTTCAGCGACCCGCGGCTCGGTCTGGCCGTGGCCCGAGGGTCGGGTCGAGCGGTCAGCCAGCTCGGGGCGGTGGCCCGCCAGGCGGGGATCCCGGTCAGTCTCCACGGCACCGGCGGGGCCTGGATCTTCGCCGACACCGCCGCCGACGCCGACGCCTTCGCCGCCGCCGTCTACCACTCCCTCGACCGCAAGGTGTGCAACACCCTCAACACCTGCTGCATCGTGGCAGACCGAGCCGCCGACCTGGTGCCGGTCTTCTTGGACGCCCTCGAGCGGGCAGCTCGCCGCCGGGGAACCAACCCCAAACTGCATGTGGTCGAAGGCTCACAGGCCCACATCCCCTCCGACTGGTACGAGCAGGTACCGATCGCCCGGGCAGAAGGTGAAGTGGTCGAACCGAAGACGGAGACGATCGCCGTCGACCGGCTCGGAGTGGAATGGGAATGGGAGGATTCGCCCGAGGTGACGCTGGCGGTGGTGCCCGACGTCGCCACCGCGGTGGAGCTGTTCAACGTCCACAGTCCACGGTTCGTGGCCAGCCTCGTCTCCGACGACCCCGAAGCGCACCGGCGGTTCTTCGAGACGGTCGACTCGCCCTTCGTAGGGAACGGATTCACCCGCTGGGTCGACGGCCAGTACGCCCTCGGCAAGCCCGAACTGGGGCTGTCGAACTGGCAGTTCGGGCGCCTGTTCGGACGGGGAGGGATCCTGTCGGGGGATTCGGTCTACACGGTTCGGACCCGGGCCGTGCAGGAGGACCCGAATCTGGGTCGCTGACCTCAACCTCGGCGGAGACGAGCCGACCAGGAAGGGGAGCGACCCGCCACCGGGGGAACATCGTGACGTCGGTGCGGCGTTGTACCGGACGTACCGCTCCGGACACGTTCGGAAAGGAGCGACGACACGATGAAGACCGACACCATCACCGAGACGATCACCGACGGCATCGAGTTCATCGACGAGTTCCTCGTCGCCCACGGGCCCTACCTGCCCGACCATCTGGTGGACTTCGCCCTGGACTGTCGCTCCATCATCCGGCGACTCGAAGAGGAGCTGAAGGAGGCGTCGCGCGTCCGGGTCGCCTGACCGAGACGGTACCGTCCAGGTCATGACCGACCCCTTCGAACGCGCCGTCGACGTCCTCGCCGACGTCGACCGGATCATGGTGTTCACCGGCGCCGGCATCTCCACCGAATCGGGGATCCCCGACTTCCGTGGACCCGACGGACTGTGGACCAAGGTGGATCCCGACGACTTCACCATCCAGCGGTACCGCACCAGCCGTGAGGTGCGGGTGGCGGGATGGAAGATGCATCAGGAGGGTGCGCTCTGGGGTGCCCGGTCGTCGGTGCGGCCCAACCGGGCCCACGAGGCCGTCGTGGCGTTGTGGCGGGCAGGGAGGATGTCGGGTTGTGTCACCCAGAACATCGACGGTCTGCATCAGGCGGCCGGTCTGCCCGACGACCAGGTGGCAGAGCTGCACGGCAACGTCCGGAAGGTCCATTGCCTCTCCTGCGAAGCCCGGTGGGAGACCGAAGAGGTGCTCCGCTGGGTGGACGCCGGCGACGAAGACCCCACCTGTCCCCACTGTGGCGGTCTGGTGAAGACCACCACGGTCATGTTCGGCGAATACCTGCCGCTCGACCAGATCCAACGGGCGGAGCGGTTCGCCGCCGAGGCCGGCGGTGTGCTGGTGGTCGGATCCACCCTGTCGGTGTATCCGGCCGCTCAGATCCCTCTGGACGTGGTGCGGCGGGGAGGGCCGATGGTGATCGTCAACCTGGGGCCGACCGAAGGGGACCGCCTCGCCACCGTCCGGGTCGAGGGGAGCGCCGGAGAGGTGCTACCCCGCCTCGTCGACGCCGTCGTCGACCGGCGGGGACGTCAGTCCACGTAGTAGGTGGAGACGAGCCTCGTGCCGACGTCGTCGAGGGTGAGGATCGGGGCCCGAGGAGGCGTGGCGGGCGGTGCGGCTCGGTGCGCGTCCGGTTCTTCGCGGGCCGGTTCTTCGCGGGCTGGAGCTTCGGCGGTCCGGTCGGGGGGCGGGGCCGCCGGCGACGGTGACACGGCGGGAAGCGCCGTCCCGGCCAGCCAGGCGGAGACGACGGCCCTCGCCGCGGCCGTCACCCGGATCCCGCCTTCGGAACGTCCTGTCGTCACGAGCGCCATCGTCTCGGCGAAATGTTCGGCAGGTGTCGCCGCCCACCCGTCCCCGTAGTCGAACCAGCCGCGGGAGAGGGGAAGGCCCTGGGCGGCGTAGAAGGCTTTGGTGAGGGAGGCGTCGGCGAAGGCCCCGCAGGCGAGGAACGTGTGGTGGGCCAGTTCGTGGCCGACGGTCGCCGGGAGGACAGAGAGGGGACGGCCGACATCGATCGCCACCGTACGGGACCCGGGCCGGTATTCGCCGCGTCGGCTGGAGAGATCTTCGAACACGACGGTCACGCCTGCCGAGCAGGTTCGTCGTGCGCCCAGGTTCGCCTCCCAGATCGCGACCGTGTCCGACACGACCTGTGCCTCCTGGCCCGATCCCCCTGACGTGTCCACGGCTGCGACGGAGAGAAGCGGCCCCTGCGTCGTCAGCGTCAATGCCGTCAAGAGCGCGAGGAATACTTCCATGCTCCGCCTTCCATGGCCGATCGCTGAGCCTGTCGGCCCGGGACGGGCGGAGTTGCGTACCGGCGCGGGGTGCCGCCGCGAAGGGGGAACGGCCTACCGGCGCCGTCTCCGAGAACCGGCCAGCAGGACGTTGCCGGCGCCGAGCAGCAGGAGGGCGACTCGGAGGAGGCCATCGAGGGCGGCCCCGGTGAACGGTAGGGTTTCGGGGATCTGTCGGCCCCCGGTGTCACCGCCGGGGTCGCCGGGGTCGCTGGCGGTGGG
>WFOA01000091.1 GCA_015488325.1 Acidimicrobiia bacterium
TTGCTGTATCGGTCGATCGACGACACCGCCGAGGCCCTCGGCCCCGACGGTCCCGTCTACCGCAAACTCTTCACCCCCCTCGTCGATCGCTGGGACCGGATCGAACGCCACATCCTCGGTCCCCTGCTGCGTCCTCCCCGCCGCCCCATCAGCGTCACCCGGTTCGGGCTGCTCGCCGCCCGCTCGGCCCGCTCGGTGTCCCGGCGGTTCCGCACCGACGCCGCCAAGGCCCTCTTCGCCGGCAACGCCGCCCACGCCTTCCGACCCCTCGGAGCCCTCGGCACCGCCGGGTTCGGGCTCACCCTCATGACCCTCGCCCACCGGTACGGCTGGCCCTTCGCCGCAGGCGGCTCCCAAGCCATCGCCGATGCCCTCGCCTCCTACCTGCGTTCCCTCGGCGGCGAGATCCAGACCGGCTGGTGGGTGGAGGACCTGGCCGCCCTGCCCCGGTCACGGGTGGTGCTGGTGGACCTCACCCCGAAGGGCTTCCTCCGCCTCGCCACCGACCGGATCCGCAGCCACGAGACGAAACCCTATCGGCGTTTCCGTCACGGACCGGCCGCCTTCAAGATCGACTACGCCCTCGACCGACCCGTCCCCTGGGCGGACCCGAGGCTCTCCCGAGCGGGAACACTCCATCTGGGCGGGACCTTCGGTGAGATCGCCAAAGCCGAGCGGGCGGTCTGGAAGGGAAGGGACCCGGTCCGGCCGTTCGTCCTCGTCGCCCAACCCAGCCTGTTCGACCCCCTCCGTGCACCCGACGACAAACACACCCTGTGGGTGTACGCCCACGTCCCCAACGGATCCGACCACGACTTCACCGAGGCGGTGGAGGCCCAGATCGAGCGGTTCGCCCCCGGCTTCGCCGAGACGGTCCTCGCCCGACACGTCATCGGTCCGGCGACGTGGCCCCAGATCAACCCGAACTACCGGGGTGGGGACATCAGCGGAGGAGCACACACGTTGCGCCAGCTCCTGTTCCGCCCGGTGATGCGGCGAAACCCGTACCAGACCCCCCTCACCGGTGTGTACCTGTGCTCGTCGTCGACGCCGCCGGGAGCAGGAGTCCACGGCATGTGCGGCTTTCACGCCGCCCGGAGCGCGCTGCGACACCTGTCGTGACCGAGATCGTCGAGATCGAACGGTCCGCCTGCCGAGCTCTGCCCGCCCGGGCACCGTACCGGAACCCCTGCTCCGCCGAACGCCACCGGACCCTCATTCCTGCCACCGGTGGGGACGGTCCCTGACCGCCCCGAACCCGAGGCGGTCGCACAACGCCAGGAACCGGTCCCGCCGGACCCCCCGCCACTCGAGGTCGGAGAGGTCTTCGGCCAGGGGCACGTCGGTGCGGAGCGTGGTGAGCGTGCGATACAACAGGACGTCGTCCCACCGATCCACCAGGGTCTGCACCAGACCCGAAGCGTTGCGCACCTCCACGTCCCAGGACGCCGCATCGGTGGGGATGTCCTCGAGGTGGGGGTAACGGGCGAGAACGGCTGCGGCGCTCTTCGCCCCCCAGCCGGGGAGTCCGGGGACCCCGTCCGCCTTGTCGCCGACCAGCGCCAGGTAGTCGGGGATGGACTCGGGCGCCACACCGAACCTGTCCCACACCCCCGCCTCGTCGTAGGTGCGGTCTTTCCGCCGGTCGTGGGTGACGACCCGGGAACCGACCACACACTGGGCGAAATCCTTGTCCGGTGTCTCGATCACCACCTGCTCGACGTCGTCGCGCCAGCGGGCCGCGGCCGTGGCGATGGCGTCGTCCGCCTCGAACTCGACCATCGGCCACACCACCAGACCCAGGGCGGCCAGGGCCTCCTCGGCGACCGGGAACTGGGCGAGGAGTTCGGCCGGGACCCCTTCGCTCGACTTGTAGCCGGGGTAGAGGTCGTTGCGGAACGACTCGATCACGTGGTCGGTGGCCACCGCCAGATGGGTGACCCCGGGCTGGCGGAGCAGCGAAAGGGTGGTCTCCACCAGTCCCAACGTCGCCGCCACCTCGGTCCCGTCGGGGGCCGCCCGAGGGGGTCTACCGAAGTGGGAACGGAACAGCTCGTAGGTACCATCCAGCAGGTGCAGACGCATCAGACGGATCATACGGACCGGCCTGATCCCTGGGCCGACCTGTCGGCCCGGCTCGGAGACCTCGGCTCCGCCCTCCGGGACCAGTACCGGCAGGTCTCCGCAGACGCGCCCGACGAAGAGGAGGTGCGGGCCGCGCTGCGGACGTTGGGTGCCGCCGCCGAAGCCTTCCTCGCCTCAGTCGGGTCGGCGCTGCGTGACCCGCTGCTGCGCGAACGACTCCGAGAGACCGCCGCCGGGCTGGTCACCGTCCTCGGAGCCACCTTCGAGGAGTTGGGTGAGGAACTGGCCTGGTCCGGCACCGAACCCGAATCCCCGACCGACACCCCCTGAACGATGCGTGCCGGGAACGTCCTCATCGTCATCGGTCTCGTCCTCCTGGTGGTAGGCCTCGTCGTCCGGTTCGCCCCGTCGGGCCTGTTCTCGTGGTTCGGGAACCTCCCCGGCGACATCCGCATCGAGACCGAGCGAACACGGGTGTACATCCCGATCACGTCGATGCTGCTCCTGTCGCTCGTCCTCTCCGTCGTCCTCAACCTGATCGCCCGCTTCTTCCGAGGGGAGTAGGTTCCCGCCATGGCCCTGATCACCGTCGACGACGTCGCCGCCCGCCTCGACGACCCCGACCTCCGGATCTGCGACGTGCGCTGGTATCTGGCCGATCCCGACCGCGGACGCAGGGAGTACGACGCCTCCCACCTCCCCGGCGCCATCTTCGTCGACCTCGAGCAGGACCTCACCGGGTCGGAGGGCCCGGGCCGACACCCTCTCCCGTCACCGGGTGAGTTCGCTCGCCGGATCGGGGCGCTCGGGGTGGGCCGTGAGAACACGGTGGTCGTCTACGACTCGGCGGGCGGCGGCGTGGCAGCCCGGCTGTGGTGGATGCTGCGGGGGGTGGGCCACTCCTCGGTGTTCGTCCTCGACGGCGGCTTCGACGCCTGGCAGGCGGCGGGGCTTCCCCTCACCTCGAAGGTTCCCCGGTTCCCGTCGGCCCACCTCGAAGCACCTCCGGCGTGGCCGGGGGTGGTCGACCGATCCTTCGTCCGCACCCGCCTGGGAACCATCGACCTGGTCGACGCCCGGGCGGCGGAACGGTACCGAGGCGACGCCGAACCGGTCGACCGGCTCGCCGGCCACATCCCCACCGCACTGAACCGGCCCTACACCGACAACCTGGACGACAGCGGACGTTTCCTGCCGCCCGACCGACTCGCCGTCCGATACGCCGGGCTCGGCCGGGACCGCCCGGTCGTCGCCTACTGCGGGAGCGGCGTGACGGCCTGTCACGCCATCCTGGCGATGCAGCTCGCCGGGATCCGCGGCGCCCTCCTCTACGAAGGGTCGTGGAGCGACTGGTCGGCCACCCCGGAGACCCCGGTGGCCACCGGAACCGAGCCGGGAACCCCGTAGACGGTGGCGGTTCCGGCCCGTGCCCTCGAGGCCATCGAGGCCTCCGACCACGACGAGCTCCTCCGGGTCGTCGACGGCCTCTGTGCCGCCCGGGACTGGGACGGCCTGGTCGAGTTGCGCACCTACTGTCAGGAGGCGGTCACCCGCGGCAAACAAGTGTGGGCGATCGACGAGCACATCCGATATCGCCTGGCCCTGGAAGCACCCGCCCCGTGGGCGGGGCCGGTGGTCACCGAAGGTCCCGCCCGATTCACCCTGGGCCCCCTCACCGAAGTCGTCGCCCAGCACCACACCTGGGCGGAACTCGACCCGCACCTCGAGCCGGGACCGGCCCGGGCCGCCGTCGCCCATGAGCGGGTCGTCCGTGGAGAAGACCTCACCGGCGCCGACGTCGACCTCGGCGTCTTCGAGCTTCCCCTGCGCCTCCAACGGTGGGAGCCACGCTACCCCGTCGCCGAATACCACTCCGATCGGGCCGAGTTCCCCCGACCGGACCCGCCGCCCCTCCAGCCCGTCGACCTGCCGGAGGAGGCAGCCTCAGGTGAACCCGACGACGCGGCCGAGGCCCTGGCAGATCTGGTGCGGGTGTGGGTCGAAGAGTCGAACGGACGGGCGACGGTGGCAACGGTGGAAGGCACCGCCTCACAGGCGATCCGGGCGATCGGTGTGCGCAGGGCGTGGGGTGCGGCACTCCGCCCCGGCGACGCCTTCGCCCAGATGGCCTGGGCCGGTGCGTCGGGCGGGGCCCACGGGCGACGGCGAGGGATGGCGGCGGGACGGTACGCGGCGTGGTGGGCCGCCACGGAGCTGGCCGGACTGGACTGGCCACCCGACCTCGACCAGCTCGACGACGCCCTCGAGGAGCTGCGATGGACGATCTGGTCGGACGGCCCGCAGGTCGGATGGGTTCTCCGCCTCGCCGTCGAAGACCCGGTCCACGGCCTCGCCTGGGCGATCGCCGCCGACGACGCCGCCTGATCCGACGCCCGGTCGAACGCCGACCGTCGCCAAGATGGGTCCCCCATGGTCTCCGAAGTCCGTCTCCGTTCCGTAGCCGTCCCCGCCGAGCACGGTGGGTGGAGTCTCACCTTGGAGCCGGTCCTGTTGGGGCTCCTCGTGGCTCCCAGCCTCCCCGGCACGCTCCTCGGCGTCGCCGCGCTCTTCGCCTTCCTCGCCCGCACCCCCGCCAAGATCCTCGTCGGTGACCGGCTCCGGGAGCTACGTCACCCCCGGAGTGAGGCGGCGACACGTTTCGTCGTGCTCTACGGGGTCGTCACCGGACTGGCCCTCGTCGGTGCGGCCGTCGCCGGCGCCTCACCCCAAGCGTGGTGGGTCCTCGCCGCCGCCGCGCCGCTGTTCGCCGTCCAGTTCGCCTTCGACGTCCGGGCCCGGGGTCGCCGTCTGCTCCCCGAGCTCGCCGGGACCGTCGGCGCGGGTGCCTTCGCCGCCGCCGTCGCCGTGGCCGGTGGTGCCTCCCTGAGCGTCGGCGCCGGGCTGTGGATGGTGATGGCCCTCCGCTCGCTGGCCGCCATCCCCTTCGTCCGGGTGCAACTGCGACGCGCCAAAGCGAGGCACGTGTCCCTCGCCCACGGGGACGGTGTCCAGGCGACGGTGGTGGCGGCCGCCGCCCTGGCCTGGCAGGCGGGGTTCATCCCGGTCGCCGGGTTGGCGGCGTTGGCCGCGTTGGCGGTCTTCCATGTGGTCGCTGTCCGGCTTCCCGTCCCCGCCACGCCGATCATCGGCGCCCAGCAGGTGGTCGGCGGGCTGACGGTGGTGTTCGCCACCGCCCTCGGCGTCCTCGCCCCCCCGAATTGACAGCCAGATCCGGCGATATACGCCATTTCCCGCGGTCAAAAGCGGGAGAGGAGGTGGTCGATGGGAGTGAGGTACCCTTCGGGGAGGTCGTGCAGATAGGTGTACCCGAACCGTCCCTTGATGCACAGGTTGCCACGCGTGACGTCGTGGTCGAGCGGGGACGTCACCTTCACCACCCTCCCGTCCTGCACCCACAGCTCCAGGTTGCACCCCACCCCACAGTATGAACACACCGTCGTCGTCGTGTGCTGTGTCTCCGGCGTCCATCGGCCCGCCTGCCGCAGATCCCACTCGCTCTTCGCCATGAGCGCCCCGGTCGGGCACACGGCGATGCAGTTGCCGCAGAACACGCAGGCCGATTCGGGCAGGTCCACGTCGTACTCGGTGGAGATGTGGGCCTCATCGCCCCGGCCGGCGACGGCGATGGCGAAGGTCCACTGGGCGTCGACACCGCAGGCCTCGACACACTTGTAACAGAGGATGCAGCGCCCGTAGTCCCGCACGTACAGGTCGTTGTCGACCCGGGGCTCGGGCGCCGGCGGCGTCCCCCAGCGGCCGGGCTCGGCACCGTACTCCTCCATCCACGAGGCCACCTCCGGAGCCAGATCCAGGTGGACGGCCGACCCCAGCAACTCCAGCACCATCCGCCGGGCCCTGCGCACCCGCGCAGAACCCGTGCGGACGACCATCCCCGGTTCTGCGACCCGGGAGCAGGCGGGGACGAGGGTGCGGGACCCTTCCACTTCGACGACGCAGATCCGGCAGACGTTCACCGGCGTCAACGTCTCCAGGTAGCAGAGGGTGGGGACCTCGACGCCGACGGCCCGAGCGGCCTCCAGCAAGGTCGATCCTTCGGGGAGGGCAACCTCGTGTCCGTCGACGGTGAGGGTGACGGTACGGCTCACGACTCTCCTCCCAACAGACCCAGGGCGATCCCCGACCGGACCGCCGACGAGGCTGTCTGTCCGAGCCCGCAGATCGAGGCGTCACCCATCACCGCCGCCAGGTCGTCCAACAGGTCGAACCGCCCTGCGGCGAGGGCCTCCTCCTGACGGCGGGTGCCTTCCCGGCAGGGGACACACTGGCCGCACGACTCCTCTCGGAAGAACCGGGCGATGCGTCGCACCAGATCTTCCACGTCCGACGACCGTCCGACCGCGACGACCGCCCCCGAACCGAGCGCCCCTCCGACCGAGGCCATCCCTTCGAAGGTGAGTGGCACGTCGAGGTCGTCGGGTCCGACGAAGCTCCCGGCGGCGCCGCCGACCAGCACCGCGGCCAGCGGTTCCGAAGGTCCCCCGGCGGCCGAGATCACGTCGCCGATGGTGGCACCGAAGGGGACTTCGACCACCCCCGGTTCGGCCACCGCCCCCGACACGGCGAACAGCTTCGTGCCCCGGGACCGTCCCTCACCGTGCTCGGCGTAGGAGAGACCGCCTTCGTCGACGATCCGAAGCACGTTCATCAACGTCTCGACGTTGTTGACGACGGTGGGTTTCCCGAACAGCCCGTGGGTGGTGGGGAACGGCGGTTTGGCCCGGGGCTCACCCCGATGTCCTTCGATGGAGGCGATGAGGGCCGTCTCTTCGCCGCAGATGTAGGCGCCGGCACCCCGGCGGATCTCGATGTCGAAGGCGAACCCGGCGCCCATCACGTCGTCACCGAGCAGCCCTCGGCGCCGACAGGTGTCGACGGCGTGGCCGAGGGCGGCGAGCGCTTCGGGATATTCGCCCCGAACGTACACGTAGCCTCGCTCACATCCGGTGGCGTACCCGGCGATGGTCATTGCCTCCACCAGGGCGTACGGGTCGCCTTCGATGAGCACCCGATCTTTGAAGGTGCCGGGTTCGGATTCGTCGGCGTTGCAGATGAGGTAGTGGGGCCGCCTCGGGGAACCCGCCACCGCCTCCCACTTCACCCCGGTGGGGAAGGCGGCTCCGCCCCGACCGACCAGCCCCGAGTCCTTCACCTCCCGGATCACCGCGTCGGGACCCATCGCCACCGCCGCCCGCAGCGCCCGGTAGCCGCCTGCCGCCCGGTAGGCGTCGAGGTCGGTCGGGTCGGCGTGGCCGATCCGCTCGGTGAGCGGCCCCGCGGCGACGACGGGTGTCGGCTCCGGTGGCCGGTCGAGCCATGCCGGGTCGAAGGGGGCGACGCTCCGCCCGGCACTGCCGACCTCCTGGACGAAGGCGGCGGAGCGACGGTCGCATCGCCCCAGACAGGACGACCGTTCCCACGCCTCCCCTTCCGGTCCGAGCCGGGCCGCCAGGTCGGCGAGACGGTCTTCGGCACCGGCCATCCGGCAGACGACGTCGTCGCAGATCCGCACCGTCCGCTCGGGGCGTTCCTCGAGGGAGATCAGGTCGTAGAAGGAGGCGACGGCGTAGGCCTCCGCCGGGGGGATCTCCAGACGGCGGCAGATCTCGTCGAGGCCGCCCCGGCTCACCCATCCGACACCGGTCTGCAGGGCCCAGAGGGCGGGGAGGAGCAGGTGGCGGCGGCTCCTCGCCGTCCGTCCGCCGACGACGAGGCGGGGTGACGTCGACGGCGCCTCGACGACGGGGTCGAGGGCGGCCCGTTCGGCTTCGGTGGCCTTGACTTCCATGAACCTGATGTCCATCAGAGCTTCTCCACCCTCACCGCCGTCGCTTTGAACTCGGCGGTGCCCGATTTCGGGTCCCAGGCTTCGATGGTGAGCCGGTTCACGTCCGTCTCTTCGGGGTAGTGGAACGCCATGAAGGCGAGGCCGGGACGCAGCCCGTCGCTCACCCGAACGGGAGCTTCGATCGCTCCCCGCCGTGACACGACCCGTACCCGGTCGCCGTCGCGGACACCGAGCGAGGCGGCGTCGAAGGGGTCGAGGTCGAGGGTGCCGCCGACGCGTCTCGGCGACCGGTAGCGACCCGACTGCACTCCCGTGTTGTACGAGTCGAGATGCCGGCCGGTGGTGAGCCGAATCGGGTACTCCTCGGTGAGTCGGTCCACCGGCGGGTCGTGGTCGACTGCCATGAACGGGGCCGGGGGGCCTTCGATCGGGTCCTTCCACAGCCGGGAGTGGAGGAAGAGCTCCCCGGGGTCGTCCTCCGAACGGCACGGCCATTGCAGGCCACCGTGGGCGTCCAAGCGGCGGTAGCTCATCCCGGCATGGATCGGCGACAGCGCCCGGAGCTCGTCCCAGACCTCTTCGGCGGTGGGCTGGCCCCAGTCGACACCGAGACGGCGTGCCAGCTCGGAGAGGATCCAGCGGTCTTCCCGAGCCTGGCCGGGCGGGTCGAGGGCTTTGCGGACTCGCTGCACCCGCCGCTCAGAGGAGGTGACGGTTCCTTCCGATTCCGCCCAGTCGGCGGCGGCCGGGAACACGACGTGGGCGAGGCGGGCGGTCTCGGTGAGGAACAGGTCCTGGACGACGAGCAGGTCGAGTCCGGAGAGGAGGCGGGTGGCACGTCCGGCGTCGGCTTCGGAGGTGGCAGGGTTCTCCCCGATGGCGTACACGGCCCGTACCACGCCTTCTTCCATCCCTTCGAACATCAAGGTGAGGTGACGTCCTGCCCGTGGCGGGATGGGACGCCCCCACATCCGTTCGAAGCGGGCCCGGACGTCGGGATCCTCCACGTCCTGGAATCCGGGGAGTTTGTTGGGAAGCGCCCCCATGTCGCCTCCACCTTGGACGTTGTTCTGTCCCCGGATCGGCACCAGACCCGACCCGTATCGTCCGACGTGGCCGCAGAGGAGGGCGAGGTCGATGAGGGCGAGGACGTTGTCGGTGGCGTTGTGGTGTTCGGTGATCCCCAGTGTCCAGCAGAGCTGGGCCCGGTCGGCGGTGGCGTAGGCGTGGGCGAGGTCGCGGATCGCGGCCGCCGGGACGCCGGTCACCTCCTCGGCCCGGTCCAACGTCCACGGCTGCACCGATTCGGCGTAGGCCTCGAAGCCGGTGGTGGCACGCCGGATGAACTCGCGGTTCTCCAAGCCGGCGGCGATGATCTCGCGTCCGACGGCGTTGGCGAGGGCGATGTCGGTGCCGACGTCGAGGCCCAGCCAGAGGTCGGCGAACCGGGCCGATTCGGAACGTCGAGGATCCACCACGTACAGCCGCGCCCCGTTGCGAACCCCCTGGAGGAGATGGTGGAAGAAGATCGGGTGGGCGGCGCGGGCGTTCGAACCCCACAACACGATGAGGTCGGTCTCTTCGATCTCCCGGTAGGAGCTGGTCCCACCTCCCGCTCCGAACACTGCCGCCAGACCGGCGACCGAGGGGGCGTGTCAGGTGCGGTTGCAGGAGTCGACGTTGTTGGAGCCCATCACCACCCGGGCGAACTTCTGGGCGAGGAAGTTGGTCTCGTTGGTCGCCTTCGAGCACGCCATCAGCGCGAAGGCCTCTCCTCCGAGTTCGTCCCTCACCCGGGCCAGACCGGCGGCGGCGACATCCAGCGCCTCGTCCCATGAGGCGGGTTGGAGCTCGCCGCCACGCCGGACCAGCGGTTCGACCAGTCGGTGACCGCGGGTACGTGGCATAGGGGCGAGCATATCCGTTTCGGGTGGTCGACGATGCCCGCGACGCTCAACCGTCGCCGGGGCGATCCATCTCCCCGTCCCCGAGCCTGTCCGAGCGACGGTCGTGGGGGCGGGTGACGTCGTCGGCGGGGGGCGTGTCGCCCGGCGCCACGTCCTCTCGGTCGTCTACCTGTCGGTCCCGGCGGCCGTTCACCGGGCCCTCTTCGTCGTCTCCGAAGGGTCGGTCGGCAATCATCCGGTCCCGTATCCGCTTCGCCAGCCGTTCGAGACGGTCCTGGAGCTCTTCGCGTTCAGCCATGTCGGCGACGGCGTCCCGGGCCACGTCGAGATGGCCGACCACCCGGTCGAGGGGTACGCCGCGTTCGAGCATCGTCTCGACCTCTTCGAGCCGATGCTCGGCGGTGACGGCGGCGTCGAAGATGGAACGGACCCGTTCGGTTGCGAGCTTCACCGGGTAGAGCACGTCACCGGGGACCGTCCCTTCCGCCGCCAACGCCAGCCCGCCGGGGAGCGTCACCGCCAGCGCCGTCGCGAGCGCTGCCACCCGGCGCCGGAACCGGCCGCCGCCGGGCCGGGACGCCTGGGAGGTCCCGAGCCGGGCAGAGACGACGGACAGCTGGCGGGCGGCGGTGTCGGGGTCCATCTCCACCCGGTAGGCGCGCCGCAGGCGTTCGGCCAGTTCGTCCCGTCTCATGTCGCCTCCAGCAGGTGTCGTAGCCGCCGTTCGGCCCGTGCCAGCGCCGCGTACACGGCGACCCGGTTGCTCCCCACCACCCGGGCGATCTCCTCCCCGGACAACCCGCCGACGTGTCTGAGCAGCACCATCGTCCGTTGGCGTTCGGTGAGCCGGTCGAGGGCACGTCGGAGATCCACGTCGGCGACGTCGTCGTCGACCGGTTCGTCGGGAAGCGGATCGGTGGGTGTCTCCGGCCGGCGCCGACGCCGGCGAAGCTCGTCGAGGCAGTTGTATCGCACGCTGCGGAACAGCCAGGCCCGGAGGGTCCGCCCGTCACCCCGGATCGTGGGAGCGGCCCGGGCCAGCTCCAAGAACGCCTGTTGGACGGCGTCTTCGGCGGCGGTGCGGTCATGCAGCATGCCGTAGGCGTAGCTGAGGAGGTCGTCGGCGGTGAGCCGGTAGACGGTGGCGAACGCCGCCTCCGAGCGGCGCCGCACACCGTCCACCTGTTCGTCGAGTTCCGGATACTCACTCACCGGCGGTGAACGCTATCCGGAACCCCTCCGCTAGCGGAGCCCGCCCCACCATTCGAAGACCGTGGCGAGGATCCGGTCGACGAACCCGAACGGCAGGTCCCCGAACCGGCCGACGAACCGGTCGACCCGGTCCGACACCCGATCCCGGGCGTGGTCGTGGATGCGGTCGACCACCCGGTCACGGGTACGGTCGAGACGATCCGTGAACCGGTCCCGAACCTCCCCCGACCGGTCCGACACCCGGTCCCGGGCGTGGTCGTGGACCCGGTCGGCCACCCGGTCGCGGGTACGGTCGAGACGATCCGCGAACCGGTCCCGGACCTCCCCCAACCGGTCCGACACCCGATCCCGGGCGTGGTCGAGCGCGGTGTCGGCGGGACGCTCAACCCGGTCGGGGGCGGCGATGCCCGGAGCCTGTGCCCAGGCGAGGGCGGGGACACTCAACGCCGACATCAGGGCGAGTCCGCCGACGAACAGTTTCTTCCGCATGGTGAGACCTCCTGGATGGTCCTTCTCACCGGGAAGCAACGTCGCGCGAACGTCGGATTCGACGGGGGTCCCGACAGATATCTGGCGGTGCGGCCGGGGACGGGACGGCGGCGGCGACGACGTCAGGCTTCGACCCGCACGGCGACGGTGTGCCAGCCCGTCGCCCCGTCGGGGGCGGGCGGACGAAGCTCTCCGTCTTGGAGCACCCCGTCGCCGTCGGTGGCTCGTACCCGGATGAGGTGGGTCCCCGGGGTGGGGTCCCATTCGATCATCCACTGCCGCCAGGTGTTCTCCGACAGGGGCTCGGACAGCACCGCCTCCTGCCACGGCCCGTCGTCGATCTGCACCTCCACCTTGGAGATCCCCCGGGTGGGGGCCCAAGCCACCC
Organism: Acidimicrobiia bacterium; assembly: GCA_015488325.1. Lineage (GTDB taxonomy): Bacteria > Actinomycetota > Acidimicrobiia > Spongiisociales > ZC4RG35 > S012-128. The sequence continues at coordinate 11,909 of WFOA01000091.1, forward strand.
CGGCGATGGCGCGCCGTTCCATGCCGATTCGGGCGTTGTGCCTGGGCGTGTCGATCCGGGACTGGGTCTTGATCGGCGCCTCCTTCGCCCATCCCCGGGGGATCCAGTAGGCATCGAACCCTTCCCACGTGTGCAGTTCGATCGACAACAGCCACTTCGTCGCCGACACGTATCCGTACAGGCCCGCCACCACCAGCCGGGCGGGGAACCCGTGCTCGAAGGGGAGCGGCTCCCCGTTCATCCCCACCGCCACCAGCGCTTCCCGGCCGTCGTAGGCGGCTTCCAGCGGGAACCCGACGGTGAAGTCGTCGACGGAGCGGCCCACCACCTGTTCGGCTCCGGGGCCGGGTTTCGCCCGGTCCAACAGTTCCCGCAGGGGGACTCCCATCCAAGTGGCGGTCCCCACCAGGTCGCCACCCACCTGGTTGGACACACAGGCGATGGTGATCCGCCGTTCCACCATCGGCATGTCCAGCAGCTCCGGATAGGTCACTTCGTACGGCTCGGCGACGTTTCCTTCGATCCGGAGCGTCCAGGTGGCGATGTCGACCCGGGGAGTCGAAAGGGCGGTGTCGATCCGGTAGAAGTCCCGGTTCGGGGTGATGATCGGGGAGAGCCCCGGCACCGGCAGCGACGCGTTCTGGGGCACCGGCGGAGCCGCCGACACCGGCTCCGGGAGGACGACGTCACCCCGACCGGCGAGGACGCGCTTGGTCCGTTCCAACAGGTTGCGTCCGACCAGCGCCGACGCCGCCCCGAGGACCAGCACCGCCGAGGCGGCCCGCAGGAACGCCCGCCGCTCCTCGTCGGTGCCGTCGACGGCCCGGTCGAGGAGGCGACCGGTCACCCACCATCCCGACCCGGCGGCGGCCAGGCCGGCGGCGACGGACGGACCGAGGGACACCGCGGGCTCCCGGGCGGCGGCGAACGCCCCGGCGAGCCCGAACGCCCCGAACACGGCCCCTGCCGCCGGAGCGCTGCGCCTGGCGAGGGGACCGACGACGAGGCCTCCCAGAAGGGCGGCGACGACGATGATCCCCACCAGCAGGGCCGGCTTGTCGGCGGTGCCGAACACGGCGATCGCCAGATCTTTCACCGCCGGAGGGACCACATCGATGACCCAGCTTCCGACCGCCTCCACCAGGGAGGGAACACCGCTCACCAGACCGGCGACCAGTTCCGCCACGGCGAGCGCCGACAGGGCGCCGACCGCACCGGCGATTCGATCTCGCATGCCGCTGCACTGTACGAAGCTCCGCCGCGAAACCGTTCCGATCTCGGCGGAGTTCACCGATTCTTCAGCGGTTCGTTCGCACCCCTGCGGCGGGGCCGGTCGCCGCAGGTGACGCGGTGGACGCCGTGGTGGGCCGACGCCAGGCCACCACACCGGGGACGTTCGATCCTCGGCCGTGTTCCGCCCGCGACAGGACGGCGTGGCTGCCCCGTCACCGGGTCCGGACCACCTGCGCGGGGAGACCACACCGCCACCGCCCTGGTACGGTCCGCCGGGTGCGCATCGTACGTGGAGACGACGGCCGGGACCGGTGCTGGTGGGGTGCCGACGATCCCGCCTATCGGGCCTACCACGACACCGAATGGGGGTTCGCCGTCACCGACGACCACCGGCTGTTCGAAAAGATCTGTCTGGAAGGGTTCCAGGCCGGGCTGTCGTGGCTCACGATCCTGCGGAAACGCGACCGGTTCCGGGAGATGTTCTGCGGTTTCGATCCCGAAGCCGTGGCCCGGTTCGGCGACGACGACGTCGCCCGCCTCCTCGCCGACCCCGGCATCGTCCGCCACGAAGGCAAGATCCGTTCGACGATCAACAACGCCGCCCGGGCGTTGGAGCTCATCGCCGAACGGGGTTCCCTCGCCGCGTTCTTCTGGTCGTGGGCCGAAGGGGACGCACCGGCGCCTTCGGAGATCCCACCGTCTACCGATACGTCGGCGGCCCTCGCCAGAGACCTGAAGCGGCGGGGCTGGACCTTCGTCGGCCCCACCACCGTGTACGCCTTCATGCAGGCGATGGGCCTCGTCAACGACCACCTGGAGGGTTGTTGGGTACGTTCTGTGGCCGAGGACCGCCGCCGTGCGGTCCTGTCGGAGTTTCACCGACCCCTCCAGGTGGAGCCCGATCCGGACGGGGCGCCGATACGATGACCCCGACGTCGACGAGGAGCGGACGATGCCGGTCCCGAAACCCAGCTTCACCATCGGGATCGAAGAGGAGTATCTGATCGTCGACCGCGAGACCCGAGCCCTCGTCTCGGACCCTCCGGCGGGGATGTTGGAGGAATGCGGTCGGCGGCTCGAAGGTCGGGTGAGTCCCGAGTTCCTGCGGGCTCAGATCGAGATCGGCACCCATCCCCATTCGGAGATCCAGCACCTGGCCGCCGACCTCGCCGACACCCGCCGGGCGGTCTGCGAGGTCGCCGAAGGCTACGGCGCCGCCATCATCGCCTCCTCCACCCACCCCTTCGCCCTCTGGTGGGAGCAGATGCCCACCCCGAAGGAGCGGTACCAGGCCCTCGCCCAGGATCTCGGCGCCGTCGCCCACCGGCTGGTGATCTGCGGCATGCACGTCCACGTCGGGATCGAAGACCCCGATCTGCGGATCGACCTGATGGATCAGGTCACCTACTTCCTCCCCCACCTCCTCGCCCTGACCACGTCGTCGCCCTTCTGGGGTGGACGGAACACCGGTCTGAAGAGCTACCGGATGAGCGTCTTCCGGGCGCTGCCCCGCACCGGACTCCCCGAGCATTTCACGTCGTGGGGAGAGTACGTGCGCCACATCGGGGTGCTGGTGGATGCAGGGATCATCGAGGACGGCACGAAGGTGTGGTGGGACGTCCGCCCGTCGGCTCGGTATCCGACGTTGGAGATGCGGATCGCCGACGTCTGCACTCGGCTGGCCGACGCCGTCAGCGTCGCCTCCCTGTTCGTGTCGATCCTCCACATGCTCTACCGGCGACGCCTGGAGAACCAGCGCTGGCGCACCTACGCCAATTTCCTCATCAACGAGAACATCTGGCGAGCCCAACGCTACGGATGCCGCGGTTCGCTGATGGACTACGGCAAAGGCGAGCTGGTCCCGTTCCCCGACTTGATGGCCGAACTGGTGGAGCTGGTCTCCGAAGACGCCGCCGAACTCGGCTGCCTCGACGAGGTCCGCCGGATCGGCGAGATCGTGCAGACGGGGACGTCCGCCGAGCGTCAGGTCCAGCTCTACGAACGTCTCATCGCCGACGGCTCCGACCCCGACGACGCCCTCCGCGCCGTCGTCGACCTGCTGGTGGAGGACACCCTCACCGGGCTGTGACCGCCGTCCCGGTCAGAACCCGCCCGTCACCACGAACGTCTCCAACACCCGGTCGAGGGCGGCCAGGTCGGCTTCGCTGACGACCTGGACCACCACGATCACCACGTAGTCGCCTTCCGCCGGCGCGGCGACGACGTACACGAGGGCGGCTCCCACGTCGCCGCACCCGTCGAACACCTGGTAGAGACCTTCGTACAGGGGGTCGGCGTAGTCGGCGGGCGGGTCGACGTTGTCGCAGGGCAGGTCCTCGGTGAGGACGGCCAGCAGATCCCCGATCTCGTCGGGTGTGAACTCCCTGGTGGCGGTCACCTCCACCCCCGGCACGGCGAAGCTCTCGTAGAAGGCCTGCACGTCGGGGGCGGCGGCGACGCTCGGACCGATCCCTTCGAAGGGGCGGCCGTCCACGTCGCTCCACGCCGCCGGCACGTCGACGCGGATCACCCCGGAGTCGTCGCTCACCGTCACGTAGTCGGAGTACTCGCTGCCCGTCTCCTCCGCCAGTTCGGGGCCGAGCTCTTCGCGGAAGGAGAAGGACGGTTCGAGGGGAGCCCCGTTGATCCGGCCTTCCAGCACCTCGCCGGTGTCGAAACGGAGCACTTCGATCGCCAGGACGTCGTCGGGTCCGTTGGAGCGGAGGATGTCGCAATAGTCCGCCATCGTGCCGTCGGTCGCCAGGACGAGCCCCTCCAGCCTGGTGACGATGTCTCCGGGGAGGATCCCTACCTCGTCGGCGGGGGATCCGCTCTCCACACTGGCAACCCAGATGCCGCTGATGCCCTCGGTTTCGTCGACGACGGCTTCACCGTTGATCCCCAGGGTGTCGAGGTCCCCTCCCGATTGGACGGCGTCGATGAAGGACAGCACCTCGTCGCGGGCGATGGCGAAGTACTGGTTGGTCTCCCCGATCCCGGCGTAGTTCACACCCATCACCCGTCCGTCGGCGTCGACCAGCGGACCTCCGGAGTTCCCCGGATTGATCGTGGCGTCGTGTTCGATCACGTAGTCGACCGACGCCCACGAGCTCTCCCCGTCCGCTCTCGCCTTGGAGACGATCCCCCGGGTGAGGGTGAACTCGGGATCTCCCAGCGGGTATCCGGCGGCGAAGGCGTCGGTACCGACCGTCAAGTCCCCTTCGTGCCACTGCAGGTAGCGGTATCCGTCGCCTTCGAGGTCCAACAGCGCCAGGTCCGAGCACTCCGAGGCACCGAGCACCCGAGCGTTGACCGGTTCGTCGGACCCGGCGACGTACACCTCGAGCAGGGCGGCGCCGGTGACGACGTGGTTGTTGGTCACCACCAGCCCGGTTTCGTCGATGACGAACCCGGAGCCGCTTCCGGCCACGTTGAGCTGCAACCCCACCGCCGGGTCGACGAAGGACCCTTCGGCGACGATGCGGACGACGGCGTCCTCCAGTTCGTCGATCCCCGTCACGGCGAGCGACGGCGCCGCCGTGGTGGTGGTGTCCGGCGCCTTCGTCTGCGCGGTGGTGGTCTGTTCCGCCGTCGTGACGGTGCCCGACCCTCCACCACAGGCCGCGAGGATCATCCCCAACCCGGCCACCGATACGACCAACCGCTGCCTCAGCCCGGCCATGGGCTTCCTCCCTCTCTCCCCGTCTCCTGGGTGAGGGTACCGCGATCATCGACCGGATCCATGCTCATATGGTGGTGTACCCCCGACGAGAGGAGCGCCATGTCCCATCCGATCCGCATCGCCGTCCAGCTACACCCCCAGCACGCCGAATACGCCGACATCCGACGTGCCGTCCTCCAGGCGGAGGAGATGGGGGTGGACGTCGTCTACAACTGGGACCACTTCTTCCCTCTCTACGGCGACCCCGACGGCAAGCACTTCGAGTGCTGGACCATGCTGGCCTCGTGGGCGGAGATCACCGAACGGGTCGAGTTCGGGCCGCTGGTCACCTGCAACTCCTACCGGAACCCCGACCTCCTCGCCGACATGGCGAGGACCGTCGACCACATCTCCGGTGGCAGGCTCATCCTCGGGATCGGTGCCGGCTGGTTCCAGCGGGACTATGACGAATACGGCTACGAGTTCGGAACCCCCGGCTCACGGCTCGACGCCCTGGAGGCGGCCCTCCCCCGCATCGAGCGGCGTCTCGCCCGGCTCAACCCGGCGCCCACCCGGAAGATCCCCCTGCTCGTCGGCGGTGGCGGCAAGAAGCGGACCCTGCGCCTGACGGCCCGGCACGCCGACGTCTGGCACGGGTTCGGGACGCCCGAAGAGTGGGGTGAGCGGGCACGGGTCCTCGACGAATGGTGTCGGGTGGAGGGGACCGACCCCGAGGCGATCGAACGGTCGGTGGGTGTCGACCCGGCCCGCCTCGACCTGGCCGACGCCTACCGTCGGGCGGGTGCCTCCCAGTTCACCTTGGGTCTGAACGGACCGGATTTCGACCTCGGTCCGGTGGCCGACTGGCTCGCCTGGCGCGACGAGCAGAACAGGTGATCCGGTCCGTCGCCGGGTCGACGTGGGCGGTCAGCACCGTTCACGGGCCCGCATCTCCTCTTGGAGTCGCCGGGATTCGGCCAGCACGGCCACGAACAGCTCTTCGGCATGGTCGGCGCGGATCCCGTGACGTTCGGCCTCCTCCCGGATGATGTCGAGGAGTTCGCGTTCGCGCGCCGGGTCGTGGACGGGGAGCCCTCGCGCAGCCTTCATCCGGCCGATCTCCAGAGCCAGTTCCTGACGCCGTCCGAGGAGCCGGACGATCTCCCGATCGACCATGTCGATGTGGGCCCGCATCCGGTTCACCCCCAACGTCGCCATCAGCTCGTCGAACTGCGGGGGGTCGAGCTGACGTGGACCTTCGGTGCGGGCCCGGTCGGGGTCGGGATGTACTTCGACGATCAGACCGTCGGCGCCGACACCCTGGGCGGCGAGGGCGAGGGGAGGGACCTTCGACGCCCCGCCTGAGGCGTGGCTGGGGTCGACGAGCACGGGCAGGTGGGAGAGTTCACGCAGCGTCGGTACCGAGGAGATGTCGAGCATGTCGTAGACGGAGGACCCGAAGGTCCTGATTCCCCGCTCGACGAGGATCACGTCGTCGTTGCCTTCGGCCAGCAGGTATTCGGCCGCCCACAGCCATTCGTCGATGGTTGCGGACGGGCCGCGCCGGAGGAGGACCGGTTTTCCGGCGCGGCCCGCTTCGCGGAGGAGCTCGAAGTTCTGCATGGATCCGGAGTGGATCTCGATCATGTCGACCCGGTCGGCCACCGGGGCCACGTCGCGTGGTTCGAGCACCTGGGTGACGGTGGGGAGTCCGACACGGTGCCCCGCCCGCACCAGCATCATCACGGCTTCGTCACCGAGTCCGCGAAACGCATAGGGGGACGTCCCGTGTTTGAAGGCTCCTCCCCGGAGCACCGACGCTCCGGCCCCCGCCACGGCTTCGGCGACCCGGCTGATCTGCTCTTCGGATTCGACGGCGCAGGGTCCGGCGATCACCGGGAAGGGGTCGTGACCGAAGCGGACCTGCCCCACTTCGACGACCGTTCTCCCCTCGCCGTGGACCTTGGTTGCTCTTCTCTCCATCTCGGCTCCTGTCGGCAGCGACTCTGCGGACGGAGCCCCGGGCCACGCGAAACGACCCGGAGCTCCGGACTCCGGGTCGGTGGTGTGCTGCGGCGCCTCAGCGCGTCACGCCGACCCGGGCCGGAGCCCGGTAAAGGCGAAATACGCAAAGAGGCGGTCGTGCTGCATGTGGGACGGCAGATTACCGGGTGTCACCTTCGCCCGCAAGGGGCTGGGCCTCGGCCGGGGTCGGCTCGGCGCCGAGGGACCGGTCGTGTTCTTCGGAGACTTCCGGTTGGGTGCGACCGAGCCACCAGAACAGGACGGCTCCTCCCACGGCGGCGGCGAGTCCGCTCAGCTGGTTCCAGGTGAGGGGTCCGATGGTGGCGTCGCCGCTGCCGTACCGGAGCGAATCGAGGACGAACCGCTGGAGTCCGTACCACACGACCCAGAAGGAGAACAGCTGTCCGTAGCGCCACCGGACTCGGCGTACCGCCAGGAACAGGACACCAAGGAGGATGGCGGCGCCGATCAAGTCGTAGGCGGCGACGTGGTGGTAGACACCGCACAGTCCGTCGGGGCCCGCCTGGGCCGGCGTGCACTCCAGGGCGTTGTGCTGGGGGGCCAGGTCGTATCCGGGCTTGACGCCGTAACCCCACGGGACCGTCGTCGCCCGACCGAGATGTTCGACGATGAACAGGTCGCCGATCCGCCCGACGACCGTCCCCAGGGCGAGCCCGAAGGTCGACCAGTCGAACACGGGGAGGGTGGGGAGCCCCACCTTCCGCATCCGGTACCAACCGACGAGGATGCCCCCGGCGAACCCGCCCATGATGGAGAAGTTCCCGGCGAAGGGATGGAGGGCGGCGAGGCCCCTCCCGGCGAGCAGCGCCGCCGGAGCGGTGAAGTAGCGGGCTCCGATCAGGGATCCGACCAGTGCCCACGTGAGGACCGACTGGTACTTGGCGACATCGAAACCGCGACGTTCGAGAAGCCGGGAGGCGAGCCAGGCACCAGCGATGAATCCGAGGGCGGCGAAGAGACCGTGGAGCGAAAGCCGGAGGGGTCCGAGCTCGAAGATCGGGACCGGGGGATACGAGATCTGGGCGAGCACGGACCGGAGGCTAACGGCGTCGGTCCGCAACGAGAAGCCGGTCTGCCCCGCGACCCCGGTCAGAACACCAGCACGTCGACGACGATGGCGGCGCTGATCGCCGCCAGGTAGGCGGTTGACGTCCCGAACAGGGCGATGGCCCGCTCTGGCGTGCGGAACACCCGCAGCGACTCCACCAGGAACCACGACCCGGCGACGATGGCAGTGAGCAGATACACCCATCGGAGCCCGGCCGAGGGAACGAGGGCCAGGGAGATCAGCACCATCAGGCCCGAATACACGAGGATGTGACGCAACGTCGCCTCCACACCTCGGGTGACAGGGAGCATCGGCACTCCGGCGGCGGCATAGTCGTCCCGGTAGCGCAGGGCGAGAGCCCAGAAGTGGGGTGGTGTCCAGTAGAAGACGAGGGCGAAGAGCAGCCAGGCAGGGAGGTCGAGGGTGCCGGTGACGGCGGCCCACCCGACGAGGACGGGAGCGGCGCCGGCGGCTCCGCCGATCACGATGTTCTGGTCGGTGGCCCGTTTGAGGTAGCGGGTGTAGCCGTACACGTAGAAGAGGAACGCGGCGGTGGAGAGCGCGGCCGCCAGGAGGTTGGTGGTCACCCACAGCCAGACGAACCCCGCCACGCCGAGCACCCATCCGAGGATGACGGCGTGGCGGGCCGGGACTCGATGGGCGGGAAGTGGGCGGCGGGCGGTCCGGCGCATGTGGGCGTCGATGTCGGTGTCGTAGTAGCTGTTGAGGGCGTTCGCCCCCGCCGCCGACAACGTCCCTCCGATGAGGGTCGTCGCCACCAGCCAGGTTCCCGGCCAGCCTCCGGCCGCCAACACCATCGCCGGGACGGTGGTGATCAACAGCAGCTCGATGATCCGGGGTTTGGTGAGCGCCACGTACGCTCCCAGGCGCGCGGAGAAGCCTCCCCGCTCCCTCGGATCGGTGACGACGGCCTCCATCGGCGACAGACTACCCGACCCGACCGGGGCGTGGCAGCCTGGAGACGGTCCGGAGCCGCCTCTGGGCCCGATCCCCTCCGTCGGACAGGGACCACAGACCCACCGTATTCAGGGCTTTCGACTCTGGAACGCCGTCCCTGGCGCCGTTTGGACGGGGTGTGGCGGAAACCTAAGATGCGGCGCCATGCCCGACACCACCCGTCGCCGCCCACTCGGCCATCTGGTGCGCCGGATCCTCCCCCTCGCCGGGCTCTCCTTGTTGCTTTCGGCGTGCAGCCTCGTCCGAATCGACAACCCTCAGAACGCCTGGGACCCACGGGGTCCGATCGCCGAACGTCTCGACGGCCTCTTCTGGATGGTCTTTTGGATCGCGGTCGGGGTGTTCGTCGTCGTCCAAGGCGCCATCATCTTCGCCGTCGTCAAGTTCCGGGACCGGCCCGGACGTGCCATGCCGAAGCAGGTGCACGGCAACGCCAAGCTCGAGATCACCTGGACCCTCATCCCGGCGCTCATCCTCGCCGCCGTGGCCGTCCCCACCGTGCGGGGCGTGTTCGACCTGACCCGCTGCGACAGCGGCGCCCTCCAGGTGAACATCACCGGCCATCAATGGTGGTTCGAATACGACTACCCCGACTACGGCATCACCACCGCCAACGTGATGGTGATCCCGGTCGACACCCCCGTCTGCGCGTCGATGACCTCTGAAGACGTGATCCACAGCTTCTGGGTACCTGCCCTCAACGGCAAGCGGTACCTGATCCCCGGCCAGACCACCGTGCTGCCCCTCGAGGCCAGCGAGGCAGGTGAGTACTGGGCCCAGTGCGGCGAGTTCTGCGGTCTCTCCCACGCCCTGATGCGGGCCCGGGTAGTCGCCCTCCCGCCCGACGAGTTCGACGCCTGGGTAGCGGATCAGCAGACCTACCCCGCGGAGCCGGAACCGGGCACCCCTGCCTTCGAAGGCCTGCAGATCTTCCAGCAGAGAGGATGCGCCGCATGTCACGGCGTCAACTACGGACCCGACTCCGAGTTCACGAACCTCCTCGCCCCGGACGCCTTCAACGGGCCTGAACTGACGAAGTTCGCCACCCGCGACGTCTTCGCCGGCGCCTACCTGCCCCGAGACGGTGAGACCAGGAGAGAGGCGCTGGCCGCCTGGCTGGCGAACCCGCCCGACGTGAAGCCCGGATCGTTCATGCCGAACCTGGGTTTGACCCAGGAGGAGATCGACAAGCTCATCGAGTGGCTGGAGACCCTGAAATGACCGCGACCGCCGAACGCCCGACGACGATCTTCCGTCGCCCCAAGGCCACGACCGGGATCTGGTCCTGGATCACCACCGTGGACCACAAGCGAATCGGGATCATGTACGGATACACGGCCTTCGCGTTCTTCATCATCGGCGGGATCGAGGCGTTGTTGATCCGGATTCAGCTCGCCCGACCCAACATGGAGTTCTTGACGGCGGCCGAGTACAACGCCCTGTTCACCACCCACGCCGTCACCATGATCTTCCTGTTCGTGATGCCGGTGTCGGCGGCGTTCGTCAACTATCTCCTGCCCCTGATGATCGGCGCCCGAGACGTCGCCTTCCCCCGCCTCAACGCCCTGTCCTACTGGATCTTCCTCTTCGGCGGGATCTTCATCTACTCGGCGATTTTCTTCTCCGACGTCACTCCCCCCGCCGGGGCCCAAGGGGTTCCCGGCAACCTCGACCCGTCCGACCAGACGTTCCTGGGAGGGATCCCCTCCGGTGGGTGGTTCCTCTACCAGCCGAACGCCGGGCCCGTCTTCTCTCCGGGCCGGGCAATCGACTTCGCCGTGATCGGGATCCAGATCCTCGGAGTCGCCTCCCTCATCGCCTCGGTCAACTTCATCGTCACGATCTTCAACATGCGGGCCAGGGGGATGCGCCTGTTGAGGATGCCGGTGATGGTGTGGATGACCCTGGTGGTCCAGTTCCTGCTGCTGTTCTCGCTGCCGATCATCGCCGTCGCCCTGTTCATGGTGATGTTCGACCGCCAGTTCGGAACCCGGTTCTTCGACGCCACCGCCGGAGGTGATCCGATCCTCTGGCAGCATCTCTTCTGGCTCTTCGGGCATCCCGAGGTCTACGTGCTGATCCTGCCCGCGATGGGCATCGTGTCGGAGATCCTCCCCGTCTTCTCGAAGAAGCCGCTGTTCGGCTACCCGGCGGTCGTCTTCGCCGGGGCGGGGATCGGGTTCCTCGGGTTCGGAGTGTGGGCCCACCACATGTTCGCCTCCGGCATCACCGCGGTCGCCCAGGCGGCGTTCGGTCTCGCCACGATGACGATCGCCATCCCCACCGGCATCAAGATCTTCAACTGGCTGGGCACCATGTGGGGCGGCAAGATCCGGTTCACGACCCCGATGCTGTTCGCCATCGGCTTCGTGGCGATGTTCGTGATCGGTGGCCTGTCGGGTGTCACCCATGCCGTCGTCCCCTCGGACTGGCAGCAGACCGACACCTACTGGATCGTCGCCCACTTCCATTACGTCCTGTTCGGCGGGGCCGTCTTCGCCATCTTCGCCGGGCTCTACTACTGGTTCCCGAAGCTCACCGGCAGGGTGATGAACGAGAAGCTCGGCAAACTGCACTTCTGGGTGATGTTCATCGGCTTCAACCTCACCTTCGCGCCGATGCACTGGCTCGGCCTTCAGGGCATGGTCCGCCGCACCTGGCAGTACCCCGAAGGCCTCAACCTCGGCCCCTGGAACCTGGCCTCCACCATCGGGGCGTTCATCATCGCCGCCTCGATCCTCATCTTCATGTACAACTGGATCCGGTCGAAGCGGCATGGGGAGCCGTCCGGGTTGGACCCCTGGGACGCCCGCACCATCGAAT
>WFOA01000092.1 GCA_015488325.1 Acidimicrobiia bacterium
GTTGGGTGCGCCGTTGTTGTGGACGGATCGGGGGACGTTGCCGGGGGCGACGCGGGATGCGTTGGCGGCGTTGGATCCGTCGGAGATCGTGGTGTTGGGGGGGACGGCGGCGATCTCGCCGGGGGTCGAAGGCGCCATCGGGGCGGTGGTCCCGGAGGCGACGACCTCGGAGGACCGGGTCCTCGCCCCCGAGATCCTCAACCTGACCAGGAACGTCAAGATCGAAGGGACCCCTGCGGGGCGGGCCCACGTCCTGATCCGCTCCTCCTCCCCGCAGACGGTCCGCTACGTGGAGATCCGCAACATGGGGGCCCGCCGTCCCGAAGGAGGGTTCACCGAAGGGGTGTTGGGACGGTACGGGCTGCATTTCCACCGGTGCGGAGACGGCAGCCGCGGTTCCCTGGTCGAAGGGGTGGTGGTCGCCGAAGCCGGCAACCACGCCTTCGTTCCCCATGCGTCCCACGGGATCACGTTCCGGGACTGCATCGCCTACGACGTGTTCGAGGACGCCTTCTGGTGGGACGTGAAGGATCGTACCGACGACCTGGTGTGGGAGTCGTGTGTCGCCGCCCTCGTCCGGGAAGACCCCGACTTCCGGGGGTTCCGGCTGGCCGGGTTCCTCCTCGGGCACGGTGACCGGCTCACGGTGACCGGCTGTGTTGCCGTGGCCGTCCAAGGCACGAAGACCGCCGCCGGGTTCGCCTGGCCGGAGTTCACCGGGGGCGCCCGTGACGAAGACGGGGACCTTCTCGAAGGGATCTGGGAGTTCACCGACAACATCTCCCACAACAACCGGGTCGACGGTGTCTTCACGTGGCAGAACACCCCGGAGCCGGGACACATCGTGTCGGATTCGGTGTTCTACCGCAACGGCCAGGCGGGGATCGAACACGGCGCCTACATCAACCGGTACAAGTATCGGCGTCTGGTGCTGTGGCAGAACGGGCTCGCCTCCGACACGATGGGTGCGCAGATCATCCAACACGCCCAGGGTGACGGCCTCGAGTTCTCCGACATCGTCACCGCCGGAGGCCCCCGCAGTGTCCTGGCGGTGGCCCACCGGGGAGGGCCGGCCCGCACCCGGTATCTGCGGAACAGCTTCGGCGACCGGACCGCCGTGGTGATCCGGGAGTTCGAAGGCAGCCAAGGGTTCGAACCGGGCTGGTACGACTTCGTCGACTGCGGCGTGGAACCCGACGACGTGGTCATCGAGTCGGCGGTCCGGGGGATGTCCCTGCGCTCCCAGAACGGATCTTCGGCCTTCGAGATCACCTACGACGGCGAGGTCCGGACGATTCCGCCCTTCGCCTGAGGGACGTTCCGGATCGGACCCGTCGGTGCCGGTCTCGACACGCGTCTCGGCCCCGGGATCCCCCGGGGCCGAGGAACGTCGTAGGGCGGGTTCAGGAGTTGGCGGCGATACCCATCAGGGCCATACCGATGACGAAGGCGAAGATCATCACGATGGCGAACACGATCGCCACCGGGATGAGCACGATCGCCACCGCCGCGCCCTGGGAGACCGATTGGGTCTCTTTGACGGCTTTGATGGCGCAGATGATCGACCAGATCCCGCCGACGATCCCCCCGATGATGGGGATGATGCCCAGCGCCGTCGGCGCGTAGGCGTACCCGAGGGCCCGGAACAGCTCAACGAAACCTCCCTGGGCCTTGAACAGGCGGGAAACGACGAACAAGATCCCGGTTCCGATCGCCAGGCCCAGCGTCGCCGAGAGAATGGCCCCGAAGATCCAACCGCCGACCCGGAAGCGTCCCGGTCCGATCAGGGTCCCCAGCCCGGAGATCAGGGCGGCGATGGCGACGACCACCATCGCCTGAACGGTGGCCGAGTCGTCGCTGCCGATCTCCTCGTACACCCCGTCTTCGAGTTTCACCGCCCGCTGGATCCGCGGCCAGATCACGTTGAAGTCCATCGGCTCTCTCCTCCAACACTCGACGTTTCTCTCGCATCATGGCAGGTTCTTTCGCCGCGGGCGGCGAATATCGGAGGCGAATCTGGCGAAGGACCAAGGTCCCGGGCTCGTCGGCGGCGGGGTCGCGTATCATGGACGGAGACCGACCCTGGAGGAGCGAGAAGATGCTGCGAAAGGGACAGCGAGTCGTACAGCCGACCAAGAAGGTGGGTCAGCACCCCCGCACCGGCACGGTGATCGAGGTGAAGGGGGAGTTCGTCGAAGTCCGCTGGGACGACGGGCATGTGAGCACCGTCACCGGCGCCTACCTGCGCCCCGTCGAACGGGAGCCTGCCTCCACCGGCTGAGAGAAAAAGGGGTTCAACCTTCCCCTTCTCGTTGCCGATGAGACCCCGTGGGATTCGAGACACGGGGGTTCGTCCGGACGCGTGCCCGCTGGGCATTCGAGGATGCCGGTACGGGTGTCGACCCGCGGGTGCTCCAGACCCGTTTCGGTCGCCGGGTACTCGGTTTCGGTGCGGCGGCGATCCTGGTGGGCACGCTGGCGGCCGGCGCAGTCGCCACCGTGGAGACGGGCCGTCTCCCGTTGACGGCCGACTGGGTGTTGGCGTTCCCGATCGTTGCCTTCTCGTGGTGGGAGAGCCGTCGCCACCGGCCCCGTTTCCTGCCGGTGTTCGCGACGTGGGTGGCGCTCATCGCCCTGCCGGCGTTGCGTTTCGGACCCGAAGTGGCGATCGCCCTCGTCGTGCCGCTGGTGATCGCCGCGCTCCTCGGAGGTCTCGTCCTCGACCGTGTCGCCGCCTACTGGTATTTCGTCGCCGTCTTGGCGGCGTGGGGACTGTTGGTCGTGAGGATGTTCGGCGGCGTGCATCCCGGGCAGGACCTCGGCCGGATCGTCCTCATCCAGGGCGCCGGGATCGTCGCCGCGTTCGTGCTGGTCGGTGTGCTGAAGCGGGTGGTATTCGACTCGATCGTCCGGTACGTCGAGCTGTTCGACAGCGTCCCCGTCGGGCTGTACCGCTCGACGCCGGAGGGTCGGATCCTCGCCGCCAACCGGAAACTCGCCGACATGCTCGGCTACGAGACGGTGAGCGACCTCTTGGCGGTGAACGCTCGGGACCTGTACGTCGACCCCGAAGTTCGGGACCGGATCATGGATCAGAGCCGGGAGGAGAACACCGACCTCCTCTTCCAGCTGGTGCGCCGGGACGGCCGTCCCATCTGGGTGCGGGAGACGAACCGCGAGGTCCGCAACCCGGACGGCAGCCTCGCCCACTACGAAGGCGCCATCGAAGACGTGACCGACCGGATCAGGGCGGAGCAGTCGGCGGCTCGAGCCCAACGGCTGTTCGAGATCTCCTTCGAGTCGGCTCCCGTCGGGATGGCGTTGGTGGCGGCCGACGGCCGGTTCCTCCGGGTGAACCGGGCGTTCTGTGAGCTGTTCCGCCGGTCCGCCAAGTCGTTCTCCCGGCTGGAGGTCGACCAGGTCCTCCGGGCGGCCGACGACCCGGGGGACGGATCGGTGATCCCCGCCACGTCGGGGCGCTCCACCGAGATCGAACGTAGGCTCTGCGCCGCCGACGGTTCGGAGTTCTGGGGCAGGATCTCGCTGTCGTCGGTTCCCGCCGAGGCCGGACGGGACGCGTTCTTGGTGTTGCAGGTGTCCGACGTGACGGCGCAGCGGCGGCTGCAGGAACATCTCGAGGATCTGGTGCGGGCCAAGGACGAGTTCATCGCTTCGGTGTCCCACGAGATCCGCACACCCTTGACCGCGGTGGTCGGGTTCGCCTCCGAGTTGCAGGCGAACGCCGACCGGTATTCGGCCCAGGAGCTGGTCGACCTCCTCGGTGTCGTCGCCGAACAGGCCGGGAGCGTGAGCCACATCGTCGAGGACCTCCTGGTGGCTGCCCGCGCCGACATCGGCCGTCTGGTGGTGGATCCCCGTCCGATCGACGTACGCCAGGAGGTGGAGCGGGCGATCTTCGACTGCGAACACGAGCGGCGGGAGCGGGGCGCCGTGGTGAAGGTGGACGGTGACCCGGCGCATGCCATCGCCGATCCGGGCCGTTTCCGGCAGGTGGTCCGCAACCTGTTGACGAACGCCTACCGCTACGGGGGCTCGTCGGTGGAGGTGAGGATCGCCAACGGAGGCAGGATGGTGCACGTGAGGGTGGTGGACGACGGGGACGGTGTCCCGGCGGGGCGGGAGGACCTCATCTTCGAGCCGTACCAGCGGGGCCACGACTCCACCGGTCCGACCAGGTCGATCGGGTTGGGGTTGGCGGTGTCGAAGAAGCTGGCGCGGCTGATGGACGGCGATCTCGTCTACCGCTACGAGGGGGGACGCAGTGTCTTCGAGTTGGCGATCCCGGCCTGCTGAGCCCCAGCTTCCCAAACGAACGTTTGTTGTGTAGAGTTTCGGGGGCGACGTCAACCAGGAGCCCCGATGACCACCATCTCCGAACGGACGAGCCCGGCTGAACGCTTCCAGGCCATCATCGACGCCGACGAGAAGGTCGAGCCGTCCGACTGGATGCCGGAGGGATACCGAAAGACCCTCATCCGCCAGATCGCCCAGCACGCCCACTCCGAAGTGATCGGGATGCAGCCCGAAGGGAACTGGATCACCCGGGCCCCCACCCTGGAACGAAAAGCGATCCTCATCGCCAAGGTCCAGGACGAAGCCGGACACGGCCTCTACCTCTACTCGGCAGCCGAGACCCTCGGGGTCACCCGCGACGAACTCGTCGAGCTGCTGCACACGGGCCGCCAGAAGTACTCGTCGATCTTCAACTACCCGACTCTCACCTGGGCCGACATCGGAGCGATCGGCTGGCTGGTGGACGGTGCAGCCATCACCAACCAAGTGATGCTCACCCGCACCTCCTACGGCCCCTACGCCCGGGCGATGGTCCGGATCTGTAAGGAGGAGTCGTTCCATCAACGCCAGGGCTACGAGATCATGCTCCGGCTCTGCAACGGCACCCCCGAGCAGAAGGCGATGGCCCAGGACGCCGTGAACCGGTGGTGGTGGCCGGCCCTGATGATGTTCGGCCCCCACGACTCCGAATCCACCCACACCAGCCAGTCGATGGAGTGGAAGATCAAACGGATCTCGAACGACGACCTCCGTCAACACTTCGTCGACATGACCGTCCCCCAGGCCGAATACCTCGGCCTCACCCTCCCCGACCCCGAGCTCCGATGGAACCCGGAGCGGGGCCACTACGACTTCGGGGAGATCGACTGGGACGAGTTCTGGCGGGTGGTGAACGGGCACGGGCCGATGAACCGTGACCGACTCGAACACAAGATCCGGGCGTGGGAGGACGGCGAATGGGTCCGTGACGCCGCCGCCGCCTACGCCGAGAAACAGCAGGCTCGCCGGGCCGCGAGCCGGACGGGAGGCTGACATGGCGTATTCGGTGCCGCACGTCGACGGCGAACCCGACCCGGAGTTCGGCCGGTCCGAATCCCGCGGGTGGCCGATGTGGGAGGTGTTCGTCCGGCAACGTCGAGGGATGAGCCACGTCCATGCCGGGAGCCTGCACGCTCCCGACGCCGAGACGGCCCTCCAGCACGCCCGGGACGTCTACACCCGGAGGGTGGAGGGCGTCAGTGTGTGGGTGGTGCCGTCGTCGGCGATCGTCGCCTCCGACCCGGACGAAGCCGACGCCTTCTTCGAGGCGATCGAGAAGCCCTACCGGGCCGCCACCTACTACGAGATCCCCGACGAAGTGGGGCAGATGTGACGACGCCGATCACCAGCGGAGTGCCCCAGGGGAGCGTCCCGGTCGTTGCCGGGGAACCCCGGTTCCTCTACCTGCTCCGCCACGCCGACGACAACCTGGTCCTCGCCCAGCGGCTCGCCGAATGGGTGTCGTGGGCGCCGGAGCTGGAAGAGGACATCGCCCTCGCCAACCTCGCCCTCGACTTCCTCGGGGTGGCCCGGGCCCTGTACACCTACGCCGGTGAGGTGGAAGGGAAAGGCCGCGGCGAAGACGACCTGGCGATGTTCCGCACCGAACGGGAGTTCCTCAACGTGCTGTTGGTGGAGCGGCCCAACACCGACTTCGCCCACACGATGGCCCGCCAGCTCTTCTTCGACGCCTACCAGCTCGAACTGTGGGAGGCCCTCTCGTCCTCCGCCGACGAGACCATCGCCGGCATCGCCGCCAAGGCCCTCAAGGAGGCCCGGTACCACTTCCGGCATTCCTCCACCTGGGTGATCCGCCTCGGGGACGGCACCGAGGAGAGCCACCGGCGGATGCAGGCCGGGATCGACGCCCTGTGGATGTTCACCGGCGAGCTGTTCGAAGCCGACGACGTGGACGCCGCCGTCGTGGAGACAGGGGTCGGCGTCGATCCCGCCACCCTCCGACCCGGATGGGAGAGGCGGGTCGCCGACGTCCTCGCCGAGGCGACCCTGCAGATCCCCGACGACCCGTTCCAGCGGACCGGCGGCCGGGTCGGGTTCCACAGCGAACATCTGGGCCGTCTCCTCGCCGAGATGCAATGGATGCAGCGAACCTATCCGGGGATGTCATGGTGAGCGACACCATGCTGGACGCCCGCCGGGCCCGCCAGGTCCTCACCCAGGTCGTCGACCCGGAGATCCCGTCGGTCACGATCGAAGAGCTGGGGATCCTCCGGGACGTCGCCGTGGCGGATGGACGGGTCGTGGTGGACCTCACGCCCACCTATTCGGGATGCCCGGCGATGGACCTGATCCGCCGTCAGGTACGTGACGCACTGGTTGCCGCCGGGTTCGGGGAGGTCGAGGTCCGCACCGTGTACGCGCCCGCCTGGTCGACCGACGACATCACCGACGAAGGTCTCCGCAAACTGGCCGCCTCGGGGATCGCCCCGCCCCGACGTCTCGCCGACGCCGACCGTCCGGTGCTGTGTCCTCGATGCGCCACCGACCGGACCCGCACCGTCGCCGAGTTCGGCTCCACCGCCTGCAAGGCCCTCATGGTGTGCGACGGGTGCGGGGAGCCGTTCCATCGTTTCAAGGAGCTGTGATGTCCGAGCTGGTGTTCCATCCCCTCCGGGTCGTCGAAGTCGCCCCCGAGACCGACGAGGCGGTCAGCGTCACCTTCGACGTACCCGCCGACCTGGCCGACACCTTCCGGTACCTGCCCGGCCAGCACGTCACCCTCCGGGCGTTCATCGACGGCGAAGACGTGAGACGCAGCTATTCGATCTGCGCCAACGCCAACTCGGGGAAGCTGCGGGTCGGCATCAAACGTCTCGAAGGCGGGGTGTTCTCGACGTGGGCGACGACGAAGCTGCGGGCAGGCGACGTGGTGGACGTGATGCCACCGGTCGGCGAGTTCACCATCGTCCCCGACCCCGAACGTGAAGCCCGGTACGGGGCCGTCGCCGCCGGCTCCGGCATCACCCCGATCCTGTCGCTCATCTCCACCACCCTCGAGTCCGAGCCCCGCAGCACCTGGGTGCTGCTGTTCGGCAACCGTACGGCCCGCAGCATCATGTTCCTGGAGGAGCTGGAAGGCTTGAAGGACCGGTACCCGGACCGGTTCCAGCTCGTCCACGTCCTCAGTCGGGAGGCGACGGCGGTGCCGCTGTTCTCCGGTCGCCTCGACGCCGCCAAACTCGAAGAGCTCTTCGACACGGTGGTGGACCCTCGAACCGTCGACGCCTGGTACCTGTGCGGACCCTACGGGATGGTCGCCGACGCCCGCGAGGTCCTCGAAGGTCTCGGCACCCCGGAGGCGGCGATCCACACCGAGCTGTTCTTCGCCGGCCCGCCTGTGGCGCCGCCGCCGGCACCGGAGACGGCGGAAGGGGGTGTGACCCTCCTGCTCACCCTCGACGGACGCCAGACCGAGCTGACCATGCACCCGGAGGCCTCCATCCTCGACGCCGCCCTCGCCGTCCGGCCCGAACTGCCCTATTCCTGCAAGGGCGGGATGTGCGCGTCCTGCAAGGCCCGGCTGGTCGAAGGGGAGGTGGAGATGGCGAAGAACTACGCCCTCGTCGCCGACGACCTGGCCGGCGGGTACATCCTCACCTGCCAGGCCCGTCCCCGCACCGACCGTGTCGTCGTCGACTACGACCAGCGATGACGTCCCGCCACACCCGCCGTGACGTCGTCGAGGCGGCGGGTCGGCTGTTCGCCCAGAAGGGGTACCACGGCACGTCGATGCGGGACCTGGGCCGGGAGCTCGGCCTGTTGGGGTCGTCGCTGTACGCCCACATCAGCTCCAAGGAGGATCTCCTCGTCGAAGTGGTGGACCGGGGTGCGGCGGAGTTCCAGGAGGCGGCCCAAAAGGCCCTGGCGACCCCGGGGTCGGCGGTCGACCGGCTGCGGGCCCTCGTCGCCGGCCATGTCGGGGTGGTGTTGGACCACATGGACGAGGTCCGTACGTTCCTCAACGAGGCGCGGGCCCTCGACGGGGGACACCGGGAGCGGGTGTTGGCCGCCCGGGACCGCTACGAGCAGGCGTTCCGGCGGGTGCTGGCCGAAGGTGTCGAAGAAGGGTCGTTCCGGGCCGACCTCGACCCCAAACTGACCGCCATCTTCGTCCTGTCGATCCTCAACGCCCTCGACCGCTGGTACCGCCCCGGCGGCCCCCTCGACGCCGACGGGCTGGTGGACGCCCTCATGGAGTTCGTGCTGTCGGGGATCCTGGCAGGTCGGAGGGAGTAGCCTGGGCGTCCATGGACGAACGTTATCTCCGCCCCACCTACCACCTCGACTTCGACCATCCGGCGGTGCGCGCCTTCGCCGAGGAGACCGCCGGCGGTCTGGCCACCCCCCGGGAGCGGGCCGTCGCCCTCTTCTACGAGGTCCGTGACCGGATCCGCTACACCCCCTACGAGGTCGACCTCTCCCCGGAGGCGATGCGTGCTTCGACGGTGCTGGAGTTGGGGCGGGGGTTCTGCATCCCCAAGGCGGTGCTGCTGTCGGCGTCGGCCCGGGCGGTCGGCGTCCCCGCCCGCCTCGGTTTCGCCGACGTCCGGAACCATCTGGCGTCGGCTCGTCTTCTGGAGGTGATGGGCGGCAACGACGTGTTCGCCTGGCACGCCTTCAGCGAGTTCTGGCTGGACGGCCGGTGGGTGAAGGCGACCCCGGCTTTCAACATCGAACTGTGTGAACGTTTCGGGGTGCGTCCCCTCGAGTTCGACGGGTTCTCCGACGCCCTGTTCCATCCCTTCGACGCGGCGGGTCGACAGCACATGGAGTACATCCGGGACCGTGGCAGCTTCGACGACCTTCCCCTCGACGAGATCAGGCGGTGCTTCGAGGAGATGTATCCCCGGTGGACGACGGAACGGCCCGGCGGGGACCTCGGCGCCGAAGCCGAAGCGGAACGGGCCGCTCAGGGGTAGCGGCGTTCCCTCCTGAACTTCTTCCAGTCGGACGTCTTGGTGGACCAGACGGCGTCGGTGACGATCTGGGCGACGCCGAGGACGACGAGGGTGGCGACGGCCCAGCCGGGCACCCCGGCCGCCACCCCGGCTACGGAGGTGAGGAAGGGGATCACCTTGGTGGTGAGGGCCCCGGCGGCGTGCATCCACGCCCTCCGCCTGCCCGGAACCTCGAGGTAGGTGGCGTAGTCCACTTTCACGCCCGGTTGGGGGCGGGTCACGGTCCCGACGAACCAGTGGGTGAACCGCATCCCGAAGGCCTTCCCGACGACGAGGTGGGCGAGACCGTGGGTGGTCGCCTCCAGGATCCCGGTACCGGCCAGCAGCAGGATCCCGTTCCAGGGCGGGTCGGTCGTGTAGGCGGCGGCGACCGCTGCGAGCCCGACGACGGCACCGGCGGTCATGACGGCGGTGCCCACTCCGATCGGGACGGTCAGTGTCGCCCAGCGTCGGAAGGCACGTCGGTCGACGTCGGCGAGGCGTTCGGCGAGCCGGTCACGGAGGGCGGGGTCCCGTTTGGCGGCCGCCACCACCCGCCAGAACCCGAGGGCGGCCAGGTCGACGGGGTCGGAGGAGTCGACGGCCTGTTCGCAGCGGGAGACGATCCGCTCTGCCTCTGCCGGGTCGATGGTCATCCGCTTCCTCGGGGTTGGTCGACGGGTCCGACGGCGGCGCCGTGGCGGGCGGCGAGGCGTCCGAGCTCGAGGGCGTCGATGACGTCGGCGGAGGCCCGCACCCTGCTCTTCGGCACCGGCATCCCGGTCCCGTCGGCGATCCTGTTCATCATCTCGAAGTTGGCGGCCACCGCCGCCGCCCGGACGAGCCCGGCGGGCCCGAAGGCGTCGGTCACGGCGCGGCGGATCGGGTCGACCGGCCCGGCGCCGCCGACGGTGACGTCGACGAAGGCGAGGAGGGTGGCGCCGCCGGGGACGCCGCTGTCGACGGCCGGGTCGGCGATCCCGGCCAGGTTGAGGTCCCATCCGTGTGCTTCCATGCTCGCCCGGAGCATGCCCACGTGGGCGAGGGTTCAGTAGAAGCACTGGTTGAGCAGCGACACCCGGGAGGCGATCAGCTCCATCTGGGGTCGGCCCAGCTCCCGGCGGGCCAGCGGGTCGCCCATCTGGTCGAGGGCGAGGTAGAGGGCGCCGTGCAGGTCGGTCATCGCTTCGGTCTCGGCGGGGACGTGGTCGAGGGCGACGGCGATGGACCGTCCCGGGGGCATCGGCACCCAGGCCCGGCCGATGCGGGTCCCTTCGGCCGGGGTCCGCGACGGCTCCCCGTCTTCGGGGTCGGGGAGGGGTTCGTGCCCGAGGCCGAGGGCGGCGGTGAGCCGGTCGACGGCGGCGAGCCGGGCGACGACGCCGACCAGTTCGACGTAGCGTTCGTGGTCGAGGCCGGCGTCCATCAGCGACCCGACCCAGGTCCGGCTGGTGGCGTGGAGTTCGCCGGCGATGACC
>WFOA01000093.1 GCA_015488325.1 Acidimicrobiia bacterium
GCGATCGCCCCCTCCCCCAACCCCCGAGGGATCGCCTGGTCGAGCCGATCCATGATCGCCGTCCTGTGGCGCTCGAAGTCGTCGGCCACCAGGTTCGAGGTGAGCAGCCGCACACCGCAACAGATGTCGAATCCGACACCCCCCGGCGAGATCACCCCGCCCGCCTCCACGTCCGTGGCGGCGACCCCACCGATCGGAAAGCCATATCCCCAGTGGATGTCCGGCATCGCCATCGACGCCACCACGATGCCGGGGAGCGTGGCGACGTTCCTCACCTGCTGGAGCGCCTGGTCGTCCAACGCCGCGGCGATCAGGTCCTCGGTGGCGAACACCCGCCCCGGGACGTGCATATCTCCTTCCTTCGGAATCTCCCAGACGCCTGGGGTCACCTCTCGGAGCTGCATCTTCCACCTCACACGTCGAAGACGATGGTCGCCTCCCACCGGGACCCGTCCCGGAGGATCTCCAACCCGTGGTAGGTGACCGCTTTGATCGGCGGACCGATCAGGGTGAGGGTCTCGACGGGTGCGCCCCGCACCTCACCTCGGGCCTGCGTGTCGGTCACGTCGAGCGAGACCACGTCGAAGTAGGCCACCCGGTCGATCTCGCTCCACGACAGCAGGTTGGAGAGCCAGTCCACCAGCATCTCCTCGGGGGTCGCGGCGTCTACCCGCACCGAACGACCGGGGCTCGACGGCACCGCCGCCGACAGGTCGAACATCAGGGAGAACATCGCCCGGGCCGACACGGCGAGCAGGCCTCCCATGTCGGCGGCTTCGACCCGCACCGCGGTGTCGGCGGTGTGATCCAGCACTTCGAACCGACCGCGCATCGTCATGGAGTGTGTCGGATGTGGTCGTCGGCCGCCAGGGACATCGGTCCCCTCCTCTCCCGATACGTCAGTGCCGGTCGGGGTCTCGGAGCGTCACCAATGCAGCTCGAATCCGCGTCCACGTCTCCTCCAGGGCTTCGGGCACGACGCGGGTCCCGCCCACCGTCGACATGAAGTTCGTGTCCCCCGCCCACCTCGGCACGAGATGCAGATGGAAATGCCCGGGGACGCCGGCGCCCGCCACCTTGCCGATGTTCGCCCCCAGGTTGAAGCCTGCCGGGCTCATCTCCGCCTCCAGGGCCTGCTGGCTGCGGGCGATCAGCTCCCAGATCTCGAGGCGTTCCTCCCGGGCGAGGTCTTTGGGGGTGGCCACGTGCCGGTAGGGGGCGACCATGAGGTGCCCGCTCGTGTACGGGAAACGGTTGAGGACACTGAAGGCGAGGCCGGTGCGTTCCAGGACGAGGGCCTCCTCGTCCGAGTCGGCCTCTGCCAACCGGCAGAACAGGCACCCGGCGGCGTCGAGGGCCTCGGCCGACCGGACGTAGTTGCTGCGCCACCCGGCCCACAGGATGTCCATGACCTCAGCCTATCCGCCGCTCATCCGTGGCGGGGATCGAAGGTCACTCCGGCCTCGGCCTGTTTGGAACGCACGAACGCCACCACCGCTTCGATGTCCTCGTTGCTCAGACCGGGGCGGGGAGGCATCGGCCCGAAGTTCCAGTGGTGGGGTACGACTCCCTGGCGAACCGCCCGGAAGAAGGCGGCGTCGGCATGATGGTTGGGTGCGTAGATCGGGTCGAGGAGGGACGGTCCCGAGTCGGTCCCTTCGATGTTGGCGCCGTGGCAGGCGGCACAGTTCGCGGCGAAGACCTCGGCTCCGGCGGCGATCAGCTCCGGGTCGGAGGGTGTGGACGACGGACCCGTATCCGAGAAGGCGAACACGACGACCGACACGACGGCGGCGACGCCCAACGCCCAGACGGCGATGAGGAGGACCTGGCGGAACCGTCGACGTCGGCGGTGTGGAGGCATCGGCTCGGTCGGAGCCTATCGCGAGGCCGGTCCGATCACCAGCCGCGCCGCTCCCGGGAGGCGGTGGCCGCAGGGTCGGTGCCGACCCCCGACCGGTCGGCAGCCGGTCGCTCCGCCGGGTAGGCGTCCGCGCGGCCGTCGATCGTCGTCATCGCCGGCAGTGCGAGCTCGAAGACGGTTCGGTCGTCTTCTCGGTGGTAGCCGAGGTCGCCGTCCATGAGCCGGGCCAGGTGACGCGAGATCGTCAACCCGACCCCCAGCGACGGGGCCAGCCCCGAAGCCTCATGGGCGCGATGGTGCGGCTCGAAGATCCGCTCCTCGTCTCCGGGGGGCACTCCGGGGCCGTCGTCACAGACCCGCACGCCGACGACGGTTTCCCCCCGCCACAGCTCCACGGTGATGTCCGACCCTCCGTGACGTCGGGCATTGGTGACCAGGTGACGGAGGATCTGGCGGATCCGGGCCGGATCTCCCAACGCCCGCGATCTCGGCCCGACCACCCGAATCCGGGCACCGTCGGCGGGATCCCACGCCTCCAGGACCTGTGCGATCTGAGCTCGCAGGTCGACGGGGACGTGGACGACCCGGACGGCCCGCCGTTCGATCTTGGCGATCGTCAAGAGGTCGTCGACGATGTTGGCCAGGTCCATACCTTCCCGGGTGATCGACTCCAGCATCTCGGCTCGCTCCGCCTCGTCGATGCCTTCGCCCCCGTCACTGAGGAGCCGGGCGAACCCGAGCACGGCGGTCAGCGGGGTCCGCAGTTCGTGGGAGAGCGACTCGATCAGCAGGTCCTTGGACCGCTCCGACATCTTGAGGGCGGTCACGTCGGTGGCGGCGACGACGACGCTGCCCATTCCGCTCGCCGTATCGGCGGACGTGTCGACCCAGTGGACGTCCAGCCACAGTTCCCGCCCGTCGAATCGGCTCGTCCGCCAGATCCCCCGGGACGAGGTCCGCCCTTCCGCCATGGCGACGAACTGGTCGACGTAGTACCGGAGGTCGTCGTCGGCGATGCGGCTCGGATCCATGAAGCGGGACACTTCGTCGGAGTCCTGCGCCCCGAACATGGCGACGGCGGCGGGGTTCGAGTCGATGGTCCTGATCCGGCCGACCAGCTCGCGCACCACGTCGGGGCGGTCGCGAAGGTGGCTGCGCAGGTCGACGACCCCCTGGTCCTCCAGCCGGGCGAGTTCGGCTTTGACGCAGGCCCAGTCCTGTTCGAAGACGGCGACGGGAACGGCGTTCAGCAGGTTGCGGTACCTGCGCTCGGATTGCACCAGGACGTTGCGGACCGTGACGGCGAGGGACGCCGACAGCAGGAACGAGGCCACACCCAACGCCGCCAGGGCGGAGGCTTCGACGCCGACACCCAGCCAGAGGTACGGGGCGACGGCCACCCCGACCCCCCACGGTGCCAGGTACCGCCACCGGTGCTCCCGGTCGACGAGCACGGCGAGGACCGCCCCGACCACGACCATCCCCACCATCGCCGGCACCCGGGTGATGGCCGACCCGTACAGCCAGTGGGACCCGGCGATGAGTCCTCCGACGATGAACGCCAGAGGCACGACCGGGTACCGGGCGAACAGCATCATGCCGAGGAGGGCGATACCGACGAGGGCGGGGATGGCTGCCCTGACGAACCAGCTCGGGTCGTCGCCGACCATCCCGACCCCGGCCATGACGCCGGCGGCGACGGCGCAGACGGCGGCACCGGTGCGTACGAGCGCAGGTCGGGTCGGCGACCCGGCGCCGCCCTGTCCGATGATGAGTCGCGCGTTCATGGCCTCGCGTGTTCATCGGCACGGAACCGGAAACCTCAAGAGGAGAGGCGGCCACGGGGCGGCGCGGGCCGAAACCCGTCGTGGAGGTGCGGGGAGTCGAACCCCGGTCCGTCGAGCCCGCGATGTCGGCATCTCCGAGCGCAGCCGTCAGCGAGCGTTCGGCCTGGGGGACTCTGACGGCCAGTTTCCCCTCGGCCTAGCCGGGGTTGGTCTTTCGCCGCCGGTCCCGGCCCCCGGCGACGGCATCCCGCTGTGCGACGCCCGGTCCCGACGAGGCGGGAACCCGCCGGGCGGACGAGCTACCTATCGATCAGGCAGCCAGTGCGAAGTCGTCTTCGGCACTTGTTGGTTGGTGTTTCGGGGTTTAACGAGGTTCCGAACACCTCGGCTCGCTTCCGACACCTCGACACTCGACGTCGAAACCGTTTCACCCCCATGGGGACACCCTCATGTTACCTCGGGAAACGCCGTTCACACCCCGAATCGTCCGGTAACCGTCCCGGGACGCCGGGGTCTTGCAGGATGCCGGAGTGGCGGCCCCGCCACCCCGGCGACACACGAGGCACGGTGCGGACCGGGTGCGGATCGCCCCACACCCCCCGGCCCGGAACGAGGGCGCGCCGGCACCGAAACGGGCGCCCGGTCGTCCACGGCCCGGCCGGGACCGTCGACCCGGGTCGCATCGCCACGTGGGGCGGGTCGGGGCGGGCCGATGCTCGCCCCGACCGGCCACGCTCAGCGGTGGCGTCGACGCAGCGCCCGCTCCATCTCCCGTCGCTGCTCGCGTTCTCGCAGGGCCCGTCGCTTGTCGACGGTGCGCCGTCCCCGGGCGAGCCCCAGCTCGACTTTCGCCTTCCCGTCCTTGAAATAGATCGACAGCGGCACCAGGGTGAACCCTCGCTCGGCCAGCTTCCCGGCGATCCGGTCGATCTCCCGGCGGTGCAGCAGCAGCTTCCGGGTCCGTTCCGGGTCGTGGCCGCCTCCACGGGAGAACGAGTAGGGAGCGATGTAGGCGCCGACCAGCCACACTTCCCCGTCTTTCACGTGGGCGAAGGAGTCCTTCAGGTTGGCGTTGCCCTGTCGGAGCGACTTGACCTCGGAACCGAGGAGAACCATCCCTGCTTCGAAACGGTCGACGATCTCGTAGTCGTGGCGGGCCCGTCGGTTGGTCGTGACGACCTTCTTGCTCATCCCAGGTACTTCATGGGATCGACCGGCGTCCCCCATTCCCGTGTCTCGAAATGGATGTTCGGCCCGGTGCAGTAGCCGGTACATCCGATGTAGCCGATCACCTGACCCCGTTTCACTTTCTGGCCGACCGACACAGCGATACGTGACTGGTGGGCGTACACGGTGCTGAGCCCCCCGCCGTGGTCGATCACGACGGCTTTGCCGAAGCCGCCCCACACCGACGCGAGGATGACGGTCCCGTCCTCCGCCGCCACGATCGGGGTCCCGTAGGGGGCGGCGATGTCGATGCCCCGATGCATCTTCGTCGTCCCGAAGATCGGATGGACCCTCGGTCCGAACAGGGAGGTGACCCGACCGTTCACCGGCCATCCGAGGGCGCCCGGGTTGGTGCCGCCACCCTCCTGGTTCCGACGGATCTCCTCTTCGAGACGCTTCGACTCCGCCTCGAGGCTCTCTTTGTGGTCCTCCCAGTCTCGGATCTCCTGTTGGATGGATTCGAGCAGCGCCTTCGCTTCGTGGAGGTCGCCGTCGACTTCGGCCCGGAGGGCCTCTACTTCGGCTTTGTCGGCTTCCAACTCGGCCCGCTTCTCCTCCAGCGTGGCGATCCGTGCTTCGACGAGGGCCTGGCGGGCGGCGACCGCCTCCTGCTGACGCTGCTCTTCGCGTCGGAGGATCTCGTAGGAGGTGATCAGGTCCTGGCCCCGGCCCAGCACGTCGTCGGCGTAGGCGAGACTCACCACGAGATCGGACGAGTCCTCCAGCTCCAACACCATCCCCGCCGTCCCACCGGAGGCGTTCATGTACATCGCGACGGCTTGACGCCGCACGTCGTCGCGCATGGTGGCCAGCCGGAGTCGGGTGCGCCGGAGCTCGTCCTCGATCCGCTGCATCTGATCCGTCAACACGGCCAGATCCTCCTCCTCGGCGGCGATCGCAGCCTCGACCTGGGCGACACGACCCTCCACCTCCCGGAGCTGCGCCAGCACCTCGTCGAGCCGGGCCTGCACGGCGGCGAGCTGGGCCGCCACCCGGCTCTGCTCGTTCTTCGCCTCTTTGATCTGACCGTTGAGGGCGGCGATCTCTTCACGAACCCGTTGGAGCTCGCCGTCAGGGTCGGCGGAGACGGCGCCGGGCGACACGGTGGCCAAGACGATCAGGGCCGCCGTCAGGACCGCCAGCCGCCGCCGCATCACACCTCCACCGTCCGTTTGACCGGCGGAGGATTCGTGCTGTCGGCCTCCCGCAGGTAGCGACTGAGGCCGAGGAGGGAGCCGAGCACCCCGGCGAGGGCCCCGAACAGGATGAAGACGACGCCCCACCGTACGACGAACTCGACCGGCACGGAGAGGCTGATCAGCGGAATGGACTGGTCGACCGACTCCAGGTTCCGGCTGGCCACCCACACGACCAGCACCGCCAGTCCGGCTCCGAGCACACCTTCGATCAACCCCTCCAACAGGAACGGGACCCGGATGAACCAGTTGCCGGCCCCCACCAGCTTCATGATCGCCACCTCGTCGCGACGGGCGTAGATCGCCATCCGAATCGTGTTGGCGATGAGCACCACCGCCGAGAACCCGAGCACCACCGCCATGCCGAGGCCCAGGAAGTTCAGGATCCGCGACAGCGAAGAGAGCTGTTCGATCTGGTCACCGAGGGAGCTGACTCGGCGAACCGCCGGGTTGGCAACGAGCCGGAACCGCACATCCCGGTACGTGTCGATGTCCGCCAGTTCGATACGGATCGACGCCGGGAGCTCGGCCGGGTTGACCAGGTCGACCACCTCCGGTTCGTTGGCGAAGATCTCCTTGAACTCCTCGAAGGCGGCGGCCTTGTCCACGTAGAAGGCGTTCTTCACCTCCGACCATCCCTGCACTTCGGCCAAGAGCGCGAGCTGGCCGTCCACGTCGAGCCCGCCTTCGGGAGGGTCTTTGAGGAAGGCGATGATGTGCACGCCCTCCTGCCAGGCCAAGGTGTTGACCCGGACGATCTGGTTGAGGACGAGGGCACCGAAGGCGAGGGAGAGCGAGATGAAGACGGCGAGGACCGCGCCCGTCACCACCAGGGCGTTCCGCCGGAGGTTGACGACCGCTTCACGGACGAGGAAACCCACCCGGTTCACGGAGCCTCCCCTTCGTTCTCGACGCCGACCTCAGGGACCTCGGCGGTGACCTCACGGGTGTCGGCGGCGACCGGTGCCGCCGCCGGAGCGGCGGCGTCACCCTCCGGTGCGACGTCGGTGGCCTCGGGCTCGCCCTGTCCCTCCTGGTCGGTCTTCGATGTCCTCATCTCGATCGTGTCCCGGAGGGCCGTCTCGTACCTTCCCGCCCGCTGGTCCCGGATCACCCGACCCTGCTCGAGGGCCACCACCCTCCGCTGCATGGCGTCGACGATCGCGTGGTCGTGGGTCGCCATCACGACGGTCGTGCCGGTCCGGTTGATCCGGTCGAGCAGTCGCATGATGCCCACCGAGGTGGCGGGGTCGAGGTTGCCGGTCGGTTCGTCGGCCAGGAGGATCGGTGGGCGGTTCACGAAGGCCCGGGCCACCGACACCCGCTGCTGCTCGCCTCCCGAAAGCTGGCGTGGATATCGATCCGCCTTGTCGGCGAGCCCGACCAGCTCCAAGACCTGGTCCACCTGAGGTCCGATCACGCCGCGGGGCCGCCCCAACACCTCCAAGGCGAACGCCACGTTCTCTCTGACCGTCTTGTTGGGCAGCAGCTTGAAGTCCTGGAAGACGGTGCCCACCGAGCGACGCAGGTAGGGGACCTTCCAGTTGGGCAGGCGGGTGATGTCTTTGCCCGCGACCCAGATCCGTCCCCGGGTGACGGGCTCTTGGCGCAGCATGAGGCGGATCAGCGTCGACTTCCCCGACCCCGACGGGCCGACGAGGAAGACGAACTCCCCTTTTTGGATGTCGAGGGTCACGTCGCGGACGGCGACCACTCCACCCTCGTAGATCTTGGTGACTGATTCGAGCCGGATCATGGTGGGAAGGCGCGCTGGGCAGCAGGCGCGGGGAGTCAGGCTACCAACCGCCGCCGAAGAACCTCAATCAATCGTCGGCGGACACTTCGTGGCGTCCCCGCCGCCACCGCAGATAGGCCTGCACGAAGGCCTCGAGATCGCCGTCGAGCACCGCCTGGACGTTGCCCACCTCCACGCCGGTTCGCAGGTCCTTCACCATCTGGTAGGGCTGCAGCACGTAGGAGCGGATCTGACGGCCCCAGGAGGCCTCGTTCTGTTCGCCCCGGATCTCGGCGAGTTGGCGTTCCCGTTCCCGCCGGGCCTCGTCGGCGAGCCTCGCCTTGAGGATCGCCATCGCCCGGGCCTTGTTCTGGAGTTGGGAGCGTTCGTTCTGGCATTGCACGACGATGCCGGTCGGCAGGTGGGTGATCCGCACAGCCGAGTCGGTCTTGTTGACGTGTTGGCCTCCCGCCCCCTGAGCCCGGTAGGTGTCGATCCGGAGGTCTTCGTCTTTGATCTCGATGTCCACTTCGTCGCCGACGTCGGGGACGACGTCGACGGCGGCGAAGGAGGTGTGCCGGCGGGAGTTGGCGTCGAACGGGCTGATCCGAACGAGGCGATGCACCCCTCGTTCGCCTTCCATGATCCCGTAGGCGTGGTCGCCGAACACCGTGAAGGTGGCCGACTTGATCCCCGCCTCCTCCCCTTCGGTGACCTCATCCATACGGACGTCGAACCCTCGGTCGTCGAGGAAACGCAGGTACATCCGGACCAGCATCTCCGTCCAGTCCTGGGCGTCCACACCCCCCGCCCCGGCGTGGACGGAGACGATGGCGGGACGGTCGTCGTATTCGCCGAAGAACAGGGACTCCATCTCGAGGTCGTCGAGGATGTCCTGGACGCCGGCGAGTTCCGTCTCCACTTCGCGACGAACTTCGGGGTCGTCGGCCTCTTCGGCCAGTTCCAACAGGACTTCGGCGTCTTCGAGACGTCGGGAGGCGTCTTCGACGGTGGAGAGCAGCCGCTCGTATCGGGAGAGTTTCTGGGTGACCGCCCGGGCTCGGTCCTGGTCGTCCCAGAAGCCGGGTTCGGAGGTCAGCTGCCGGAGTTCGGCGAGTTCGTCGGCCTTGGCGTCGAGGTCAAAGGAACCTCCGGGCCTCGTCGAGACGCGACCGAAGTTCGGCGATGAGGGCGCGCGGGTCGGTGGTCTCGATGGTCATGCGGCGATTGTAGTGCCCCCGAACGGCCCCGCCCTTCTCCCCCCGTGAAGCGAAGCGAAACGGGGGGAGGGGACCATCGCCGTAGGCGATGGTGAGGGGGGC
>WFOA01000094.1 GCA_015488325.1 Acidimicrobiia bacterium
CCACCCTCATCCCGACCGACCGGAGGCGACCGTCAACCGGCGGTCGGGATGAGGGTGGTGTGGGGCCGGGGGGCGGGCGAGTCCCAATCCACCCGGAAGGCGTAGCGGTCGCCCCGCACGAGGGTGATCCTCCACTCGAGGGGACGGCCCCTGCACAGCGTCCGGCGATCGATCTCGAAGGCGGGAGCGCCGGGATCCAACCCCAGCTTCACCGCCTCGGTCCGTTCGGGCACCACCGGTCGGATCCTCTCGGTGCCCGACTCCGGTCCGACGCCGCACTGGGCGCGGAGCTCGTCGTAGAGGGCCGTACGTGTGAAGTTCACCTCGAGGAGGGGCTTGGCGACCTCCAAGGGCAGCCAAGCCCGGTCGAGGGCCAGAGGTTCGTCGTCGGCGAGGCGGATACGCTCGAGGTAGAAGAGGGGTGATTCGGCCGCCATCCCCAGGATGCCGGCGGCGTCGGCGTCGATGACGGTCTCCTGGGCGAGGACCACCGAGGTCTGGGCGACCCCCTGCTCTTCGATGAACCTGAACAGCGAATAGAGCGTCCCCAAGGGTTGTTCGAACTCGGGGTCGGCGACGAACGAGCCCTTGCCCCGCCGACGGGTGATCACCCCCTCCTGCTGAAGGTGGCGTACCGCTTCTCGCACGGTGTGGCGGCTCACCCCGTAGTCGGTGACGAGTTCCCGGTCGGTGGGGAACCGCTCCTCGAACTCACCGGCCGAGAGCCGTCGGCGGAGGTCGTCGAGGACCTGCTCCCAGAGGGGGCGGGAGCTCCGATCGAGATTCCGTGCGGACACCGAGGGGCAGCATAGATGGCCCGAAGCGCCGCCCCGGCCGGGTCACCGACGGGGCCGCCCGGAGCATCGCCCGGACTCAGGAGACCGAGCTCACGCCCTCGACCAGTTTGCGGACGTCGTCCACCCCGCCGTCGATGAGCACCGTCGGCCGGAGACCGTGACGTTCGGCCAGCCCGGCGGCGATCGCGGCGCGGTAACCGGTGGCGCACAGCAGCCAGGTCGGCCGAGACGGGTCGATGCCGGCGGGGAGGGCGTCGACGAACTCGGGTACGTAGGCGTGGACCGTCCCGGGGAGGTGGCCTGCCGACCATTCGACGGGGGCCCGGACGTCGACCACCTGTTCTCCTCGACCGATGGCCTCGACCACCTCGGTCGCCGACGCGGTGGGCGTCGTACTCCACGGTCGGTTCTCGGCGCGCCAGGTGTCGAGGTCGGTGAAGACGCCGAGGATCCGATCGAAGCCGATCCGGTGGAGCTGCACGGCGGCCTCGCCGACGTCCTGGCCGGGTTCGGCGACGAGGACGAGGGGAGTGCGGATGTCCTCGACGAGCCAGCCCACCCAGGTGCCGAAGTCGTGGCGGAGCTCGACGCCGAGGGACCCGGGGATGTGTCCGGCGGCGAAGGCGGCGCGTGGCCGCATGTCGACCAGGGTGGCGTCGGTGTCTGCGAGGTCGTTCGTCGTCAGCGTAGGCAGGTCGGCCGGAGGGAGGGGTTCGGGGCCGTACAGGTTGGCGGGACCCATGTGCCGGTAGTACCGGGGGTAGGGCTGGAGGACGGCGAGCTGGGCTTCGACGAAGCTGTCCTCGTCGGGGTAGATGAGGACCGGGTTGGTGGCCTTCTCCTGGCCGATGGTCGAGGTGTATCGCCCCGCGCCGCTGGCGGTGCAGAACGAACCTTCCCCATGGGTGGGGTAGAGGCCGACGTCGTCGGGGAGGGCGGCGAGGCGGTGCACCGACCGGTACTGGAGACGGGCGAGGGTGTCGGCCCGTTCCGGTCCGAGGAGGTCGGGCCGTCCGGCGGCGCCCACGAGCAGCGACCCGCCCGAGAACACCGCCACGGGCTCCCCGTCGATCAGCACGAGGTAGCTGGTGTGTTCAGGGGTGTGTCCGGGGGTGTGGATGGGGCGGACGGTGAAGGGTCCTCCGTCGAGGTCCTCGAGGTGGAAGGCGGGGGTGTGACGGAAGGCGGGGGCGGCGGCGGCAGGGAGCACCAGCTCGGCACCGGTGCGCCGCGCCGCTTCCCGGCCTCCCGACACGTAGTCGTTGTGGAGGTGGGTCTCCAGCACGAACCGCAGGTCGGCACCCAGGTCGTCGAGAGGGGCGAGGAAGCGCTCTACGTCCCGCTGGGGGTCCACCAGCACGCCGACCCCGTCGTGGACGAACAGATAAGACGAATCTCCCAGTCCTTCGGTGCGGATCCCGATGATCTCCATCGACTTCGTCTCCTTCACGCGGCGCCGAGAGCGGCGAGGCCCCCGGCGAGGTTGGCGACCTGGCGGAATCCCCGTCGGGCGAGGAACTCGGCGGCCTGCTGAGACCGGTTGCCGCTGCGGCAGACGACGAGGATCGGGGTGTCTCGGTCGAGGCGGTCCAGGGCGGCCGGGAGCTCGGCCAGGCTGATGAGCTGAGAGTCGGGGAGGACGCCGGTGGTCTGCCATTCGATGGGTTCGCGCACGTCGAGGATGACGCCGCGGCGTTGGGTCACCCAGCGGTTCCAGTCGGCCGCCGGGACTTGTTCGATGGTGGTGCTTCGAAGGGTCATGGTTCTCCTCGCAGAAATGTCCGTACAACCATACCGATGCACGAGACCAAGATTCGTCGCGCGTCGATCCCGTCGTTCCGAGCGAACCCTACCCTTCGGGCACCATGAGCGACCGGATCTGGGAGTACCGCGACGACCTCGAACGCCTCGCCCGGCACCTGTGCCGCCATCCCGAGGACGCCGCCGACGTCGCCCAGACCACCCTCCTCAAAGCCGCCGAGAAGCTCGACGGCTTCCGGGGCGAGGCCAGCCTCCGAACCTGGCTCCACCGGATCGCCACCAACGAATGCCGCATGATGCGCCGCCGCCGATCGCCCTCCAGCCTCGATGCGCTGTTCGACGACGTGGCCGAGGGCCGGGCCCCCGAACGGGCGGAGACGGCACCCGACCCCGAGGAGATCGTGCTCGACCTCGAGGCACGGGAGTCGGTGCTGGCCGCGCTCGAGACGCTCCCGGACCGCCACCGATGCGTGTTGTTGCTGGTGGATGGGAACGGTCTGTCGTACCGGCAGGCCGCCCAGGTGATGGGGGTCAGCGACCCGGCCCTGCGGAGCCTCCTGTTCCGGGCACGGGCGGCGCTGCGGGAGGCCCTCGAGGGGGAGTGACCGGGTTGCGCAGCCCCGGACGGGCAACGACCATGGTCCCGGACGCGGAGTTCGATGATGGCAGACATCGTCCTTGCGGGTGGGGCGCTCGAAGCGGACCTCTTCGCCGCCCGCCAGCAGATGGCGCTCTCGTTGGGGTTCCACATCATCCTGGCGAGCCTCGGTGTCGGTTTCCCCGTGTTCCTGTTGATCGCCCACTGGCGTGCCGTCTACCGGGCCGACCGGGACGCCGCCCGCCTCGCCCGTCGGTGGCTGCGCGCCTTCTCCATCTTGTTCGCGGTGGGCGCCGTCACCGGGACGATCCTCTCGTTCGAGCTGGGGATCCTCTGGCCGGGCCTCATGGGCACCTTCGGCGACGTCTGGGGGCTGCCCTTCGCCATCGAAGGGATCGCGTTCTTCCTCGAAGCGATCTTCCTCGGCCTGTACCTGTACGGGCGGACCCGGTTCCCTCCGAAGGTCCACCTGCTGGTGGGGCTCCCCATCCCGGTGGCCGGGGTCGCCTCCGCCTGGTTCGTCGTCACCGCCAACGCCTGGATGAACCAGCCGGCAGGTTTCGACATCGAGACCTACCTCCGGACCGGCAGGGTCGAGGACGTCGATCCTCTGGCGGCGATGTTCAACCCGGCGACGCCGGTGCAGACCACCCACATGATCCTCGCCGCCATCATGGTGGCCGGCTACCTCACCGCCTCGGTGTACGCCCGAGGGTGGCTCCGGGGCCGCCGCGACCGATATCACCGCCTGGGCTTTCTCATCCCCTTCGTGGTGGCGTCGGTCATCGCCCCGGTGCAGGTCGTCGTCGGAGACTGGGCGGCTCGGTTCCTGGCCGAGAACCAGCCGGTGAAACTGGCCGCCTTGGAGGGCGTGTTCGAGACGGCGTCGGGGGTGCCGCTCACGATCGGAGGGGTCGTCGTCGGCGAAGAGATCCGGTTCGGATTGGAGATCCCCAAGGGCCTGTCGCTGCTGGCCTTCGGTGATCCCGACGCGGTGGTCCTCGGCCTCGACCAGGTCCCCCCCGAGGACCGCCCACCGGTGGGGGTGGTGCGGACGTCGTTCCAGCTCATGGTGGCGGCAGGCTTCACCCTCGTCGGCCTCGGCCTCTGGGCGGGGATCGCCGGCCTCCGGCGGCGCCTCCCCGACAGCCGCCTCTTCTGGTGGGGAGCGGTGGCATCGGGCCCTCTCGCCGTCGTCGCCTTGGAGACGGGATGGATCGTCACCGAGGTGGGACGTCAACCGTGGATCGTCTACGAGGTGATGCGGGTCTCCGAGGCGGTGACGTCGGCGCCGGGGATCCGTTACGGGTACTACGTGCTCATCGTCGTGTACGCCGTCTTGACGGTGGCGACGATCGTCGCTCTCCGTCGGCTCCGGGAGGAGGCGGGATGACCCTGCCCGACGTGGTTGCGCTCGTCATGTGGGTGGGCCTCACCCTGTATGTGGTCTTCGGCGGAGCCGACTTCGGAGCCGGGTTCTGGGACCTCGTGGCAGGGCGCGGCCGGAGGGGCGCCGCCCAACGGGCGCTGATCGAACACGTCATCGGTCCCGTGTGGGAGGCCAACCACGTCTGGATCATCTTCGTCGTGGTCACCCTCTGGTCGGCGTTCCCTCCGGCCTTCGCGGCGATCATGTCGACCCTCTACATCCCCTGGACGGCGGTCGCCATCGGGATCATCCTGCGGGGTGCGGCGTTCGCCTTCCGCAAGACGGCCCTGTCCTTCGAGTCGATGCGGATCTTCGGTGCGGTGTTCGCCTCGTCGTCGGTGATCACCCCCTTCTTCCTCGGCACGATCGCCGGGGCCGTCGCATCGGGGCGGGTGCCGGTCGAAGGAACGGGGGACATCGTCGGCGCCTGGTGGAACCCGACGTCGGTGCTCGGAGGAACCCTGGCCGTGGCCATGGCTGCGTTCCTCGCGGCGACGTTCTTGGCGTTCGAGGCGCACCGACGAGGAGACGGGGATCTCGCCGAGGTGTTCCGGCGGCGGGGCGTCGTCTCCGCCGTCGTGGCGGGCGGACTGGCGCTGGCGGGGATCGGCGTGCTGGCCGCCGACGCCCCGGGACTGTTCACCGGGCTCGTGACGAGGGGGTGGCCCCTCGTCGTGCTCTCGGCCCTGGGTGGGGCGGTGGCGATGTGGGCGCTCAGTCGCCGGCGCTGGTGGACGGCTCGGGCCGCCGCGGTGGTGGCGGTGGTGGCCGTGCTGTGGGGGTGGG